>JBKJZU010000203.1:0-8751 GCA_046715015.1 Micropepsaceae bacterium | reverse complement strand
GGTGAGGATGAAGGCCTCGCGTTCGCGTTCGAAAAAATCGCACGCACACCGAACACGCTGAACTCGCACCGCGTCATTCGCTGGTCGCATTCGCTCGGGCTGCAGGACAAGCTCGTCGAGCTTCTGTTCCACCGCTACTTCATCGACGGCGCCGATATCGGCCAGATCAAGGTGTTGGCCGCCATCGCCGGAGAAATCGGGATGGACGGCGAATTGGTCGAAGAATTGCTGAACTCCGACTCCGACCGTGAATCGGTCGAGCGCGAAGACACCATGGCGCGCAAGATCGGGATCAACGGCGTGCCGACCTTTCTGATCGGCGGCAAGGTGCTGGTCAACGGCGCTCAAGACGCGGAACATTTGGTCCGCATCATCGACCGCGTCGCCTCCGAATCCGAGAACGCAGCCGCAACGGGCTAGTTCGTCCGTCGTTGCATCGCGTTGAGTCAGCCTCACTCCAAGCCACGAAGATACAAAGGTTGCACGAGGGTGCCTCCCGGTGCGCGCCAGCGCGCCTTCAGTCGTTTGGAGGATTTGCACGCGGTGACGCGGAGGCGCAGAGAATTACTTCTTCCTCCGCGTCCGCGTCGCCGCGTGATTTCGGTCAAAATGGCGCTTCGCGCCAAAGATCATACCCACTTCGTGAAACCCTTGTCCCTTCGTGGCTTTGTGTGAGGCTGACTCGCAACAGCACAAACGTGCTCTAAAGCCCCGCCCAGCGCGCGGTCCAATACGTGGCGCCCGCTGCCACGTATGCCATCACGAACAAATAGCTGAACATGAATGCGGTCCACGCCCAAGAGTTCATCTCGCGGCGCGCAACGGCGAGCGTTGCCATGCACTGCGGTGCGAACACGTACCAGGCGAGAAATGCGAGCGCGGTCGGCAACGACCACGCGCTCTGCAGTGCTTGCGCCAAGCCGGCCGCGTCGCCTTCGCTCTGCACTGCGTAAACCGTGCCGAGCGCGCCGACAGCCACCTCGCGCGCGGCAAAACCCGGCACCAATGCGATCGCGATCTCAAGGTTGAAGCCGATCGGCGCGAGCAACGGTTCTAGCCAACTGCCCAGCATGCCGGCGTAGCTTTCGCGTATCGAGGGCGCGGAACTCGGGTAGCTGGACAGGAACCAAAGGATCACTGAGATCACGAAAATATACATGCCCGCGCGCTGTAGGAACGCCCAGCCACGAAGCCAAAGGTTGATGAAGAAGTCGCGCGGGTCGGGCATCTTGTATGTCGGCATTTCCATCAGAAGCGGCTGCGGTCGTCCTTGTGTGAGCGTGCTCTTCAACAAGAACGCCACGACCACCGCGCTGATCACGCCGGTGATGTAGAGCCCGAACATCACGAGCCCTTGCAGATTGAACACGCCGACCGTCGACGGCGGAATGAAGGCGGCGATGATGAGCGTGTACACCGGCAGGCGTGCGGAGCACGTCATCAGCGGCGCGACCAGGATCGTGGTCAGGCGGTCGTTTTCGTTTTCAATCGTGCGCGCCGCCATCATGCCCGGGATCGCGCAGGCGAAGCTCGACAGCAACGGAATGAATGCACGCCCGTTCAAGCCGACGCGCAACATCAGTTCGTCCATTAAGAACGCCGCGCGCGCCATATAGCCGGACGCTTCCAATGCCAGAATGAACGCGAACAGGATGACGATCTGCGGCAGGAACACGATGACGCTTCCAACACCGGCTATGACGCCGTTGACGATCAGACTTTTCAGCCAGCCGTCGGCGAGCGTCGCGCCGACCCATGTGCCGAGCGCGGCGAAACCGTCCTCAATCCATGTCATCGGCGTTTCGGCCCAGGTGAAGACCGCCTGGAACATGAGGAACAGTAAGCCGAACAGAATGAAGAGGCCGAGGACCGGATTCAGCACGACGCTGTCGATCGCCCGCGTTACCTTGTTCATCGCGGGTTCGGCGAGGATCACTTCGCGCGCGATGGCGCGGGCTTCGCGCTGCACGGTGCGCAGGTCGGCGACCTGTCCGTCCGCCGCCGCGGCAGGTGCCGCCGCGACGAGATCGTCGAGACGGGCGAGCAATGGCGCGCGGCCCGCCTTGCGCGTCGCCGTGGTCGTCACCACGGGAAAGCCCAGCCGTTGTTCCAGCTTGGCGACGTCGATTTTCACGCCGTCGCGCTCGGCCAGATCGATCATGTTCAACGCGAGCAACATCGGCCGGCCGAGCGATTTCAGCTGCAGCGCCAGATGCAAGTGCGTTCGCAGGTCCGCCGCGTCGACCAGCACGAGCAGAGCGTCCGGCGGTAGCTCCTGCCCTTCCCGTCCGCTGATCACGCCGACGGCGATCCGCTCATCCAACGAGCGTGCCGACAGACCGTAGATGCCCGGCAGGTCGATCAACTCGACCGAGCGTCCACCCGGCGTGGTGAAACTTCCGCTGCGCCGCTCGACAGTGACGCCCGCATAGTTCGCGACCTTGGCGCGGCCACCCGTGAGCCCGTTGAACAGCGTCGACTTGCCCGAGTTCGGCGCGCCTACGAGTGCCAGACGAAACGGGCTCATACCGGCTCGACCTCGACCAACGCCGCTTCAGGCACGCGCAACGCGATGATCGTGCGATTGAGGCGAACAGCCAACGTCCGCCCGCCCAACGGCCCACGGCCCAACATCTCGACCTCGTCGCCTTCGGAGAAGCCGACTTCGCGCAACTTCGCCTCGAGTTCGGTGGATCCGGCATCGACACCGCGCACACGCGCGACGCGACCCTGCTGCAATTCGTTGAGTTTCATGGAATGAGCTTATTGCAAATCATTCGCAATAACAACGTCACGGGGGACAGGCGCTTTACTTGCCCTTCGATGGTCGCGAGCATCGGACGCAGTGTTGAGGGTTCTCGACAGCCCATTCCTGCAAAATTGGGGACGACATGACGAACTCGCACGATGAGACCGCACCGGCCCGGGAAATGCCGTATGCCCCGGCTGGGGAGCGCGCACGGATTTGGCATCCGGTCGTCATCCTGATCGGCAGCTTCCTCGTCTTTTACATTTGGGCGCTTGTCCCGGGCGTCATTCTTATCGCCATGGACGTCGCTGCGGGTAAGACGGACCCCACGGCGCCCGACACATTGTTCGTCCAGTACGGTCTTGCGGCACTCGGCGTGTCGTTCGTTCTCATTCTTTTGCACTTCCTTTTTTGGACGCGCGTGGTGGAGCGCCGCCCGCTCACGTCCATCGGCATGTTCCGGGGCGGATCGTGGCGCCTCTACATCAACGGGGTCGCTTACGGCGCCCTCTTCGCCCTGATCGTGAGCCTTGCTGCGATCGTTGCCGCCCTGCAGTTCGGGTTTGCGATGCCTGCGATGTTTAGCGGCACGCAAGACGTATTGCGGCCGGACCTCTTGCTGTTCGTCGCCATGATCGTCCCGGTGGTTCTCGTCCAGGGCGGCACGGAGGAGGTCGTCTTTCGCGGCTGGATGCTTTCCGCACTCAGCGCGCGCCTCTCGATCACGGCCGCCGTTCTGCTGAGTTCGGTTGCGTTCGGTCTGTTCCACGTCGACCGCTTTGCGATGGACCCCGCTTTCGCCGCGATCTTCATCTTCAGCACCATCGTTCTAGGTGCCTTCCTCGGCGTGTGGGCCGTCCACAGCGGTTCGATCGCGGGCCCGGCGGGATTTCACGGCGCCTACAACACACTCCTGTTCATCTCGAACTATCTCGAGAGCGCGGCGAGCGCCAAGCCCGGCGCTTCGGCGTCGCAAATCTGGGGCGAGATGATGAGTCTCGAATCCATGCAGCAAGCCATGCGCAACACCGAGTACTTCGCCGCGATGCTGACGGCCGTGACCATTGGCGCGCTTGTAGGCATCGTCACCGTGCTGATGAGCGAGCGCACCGGGCCGGCGGCGGAGCAAGCGACCCAACGATAGGTGCCCGACTTGGCATGCCGTTGTCGTGCGCGCGCGGATGTGCCCAGATGGCTGGAACGGAAACTTGAGGATGCTGACCGTGCGGGGCGAGAAAATCTACCAATATGAGTGCGACACGACCGGCATGATCGATTTCGGCGTCGAACTGGCCGCAATTCTCGACGGCAAGGCGTCGATCCCACCTCAGGGTGCGCGCTTCGACGTTGGGTTCGCCGGCCGCGCAACGGGACGCATATCGGGACGTGTCAGCGGCACCGACCATGCCTACATGCGCCCCGACGGCCGTTTGGAATTGAACATTCGCGGTGTGATGGAAACCGACGACGGAAGTCGGATCGCGCTCATGGCGGGCGGCGTCGGCATATTGCGGGCAAGTGAACCGGTGCTTGATCTATCGGAAAACGTGAGCCTGCTGACGGCGTCGAAAGACTATGCTTGGATCAACGCAAGACAGATCTGGGCCGTGGGAACGGCGAACCTTGCGACCGGCAAGGTATACGTTGAAGGGTATCTCCAGTAGGCGCTTGCAGGCCCCAACGCATGTCTCAGCGGTGGAAGAAGGCTCGCCTGCAAGGCGCGATCGCAGAGTAGATTCCGAAATCGATCACGTCACGCGAACGTTTCTTTCTGCAGCCGCGCTACCTGCAACGGCGCGCCCATCTCAGTGTATAGTCGCAATGCTTCCTCGAACGCCCGGCCGGCTGCTTGCGCGTCACCGCGCAGCAGCGCCAGACGCGCCCGGCACTCCTGCAGCTCCGGAAGATAGACGTTGATCTCGAATTCGTCGGTTAGCGATTGCGCCCGATCGAGCGAAACGTCCGCTCGCGCAAGCGCTTGATCGCCGCCGCGCGCCAGCTGCGTGCGGATGAACGCGAGGTGCCCGCGAACTTCATCGAACCGGGACCCCTGCGAGCGCGCAACCTCCGCCGACAGTTTTCCCTGCCGTTCGGCGCCGTCGATGTCGCCTTGTCCCAGCAGCGCGAGCGCGAGCTCGGAGCGGACCCATCCCTCGAACTCGCGATTGGCGCCGGCGAGAGCCAGCTCCACCGCTTCGCCGGAGGCCGCGACCGCTGCTTCCCATCGTCCTTCCAGCCGGCAGGCGACGCCTTGCGTTATCACACCCACCATTCTTGATTGTGGCGTCGCCGATCTCTCCCCTGAAACCCGCGAGGTGTCGACGTAAGCTCGGGCAGCGGCGGCGTCAGCGCAGGCGACGGCCATCTCCGCGTTCGGTAGGCCCAGCCAGGTTAGAATTTCGAAGTCGCCGCATTGGCGTGCCAGCGCCTGCACCTTTGCAATTGCTGCCCGCCCTTCCGCGATACGCCCGCTTCTGATGAGGATCCAGGCATAGACGTCGAGCAGTCCGAGATATGGGCTGTAGCCTGAGTAGACCTTGCCCAACTCCGGATCAGCCGGCAGGTGATCGAATGCCCATTGGCACGACGCCAACCCTTCCTTCAGCCGGCCAGCGAGAACCGTGCCGAAGCCAAAGAAGGCGCGCTGGGCGATCTGCAGGCCCTGATTGTCGGTCTGTTCGGCGAGCCGGATCCCCTCTTTGGCATAGCGGCAATATTCGTCCGACAAGCCTTCAACGAGACCCAGGAAGCATCCATAGATGCCGTTCAAGGCGGCCTGCGCCGTGATGTCGTTGGAAGCGCGCGCGAGCTTCAGCCCTTCCTCGAAGACTTCCGTGATCTCTTTCTCCGGTGTCCCGAGCCGCCAGCTTAGGCCAAGCGCGCCCGTGCACGCGGCGACGCCAAACTTCACGGTTTCAGGTGTCTGCGGCGCATCTCGGAGCAGGCGACGCGCGCTTTGCCAGTGACGCAACGCTTCGGCTGCATTGGTGAGGCCCGCCCATTGCGCGGCGCGTGCGTGCCACTGCGCGGCGGCCAGCATCTCGCCGGCCTCCTCCCAGTGATGCGCAAGCAGTGCTGCTTTTTCGTCGAGGTGCTCAGGATCTTGCCGCTCGACGGCCTCCGCCAATGTGCGGTGAACTTTCCGTCGCCGCTCCGACAGCAGGCTGCCCAATGCCACTTCCTGAGTCAGCGGATGCTTGAAGGCGTATTCGACTGATGGATAAAGGGCGAGGTCGTAGAGGAACTCGGCTTTACGAAGACTGGCGATGGCGCTCTTCAACTCATCGCCGGAAAGTCCGGCGACTTCAGCCAGCAGCGTTTCCGGAAAGTCCTTGCCGATGACGGAGGCTGTCTGCAGCAGGCGCTTTTCACGCTCAGGCAGACGATCAATGCGCGATGCCAAAATCGACTTGACGGTTGCCGGGACCTCCAAGTGGTCGAGTGCCGTGATGAGACGATAGTTTCCAGCGGAACCTTCAACGTGCTTCGTCTCGATGAGGTTCTGGGCCACTTCTTCGATGAAGAAGGGGTTGCCGCCTGTGCGTTGGTGAATGTGCGCGGCCAGCGAGGCGATTGTCGTGTGACTTCCGAGGAGGCTCGCCAGCAACTCCGCCGTCGATTTCTCATCGAGCGGTGTCAACGGGATCTGGCGGTACCAGGATTTCTGCATCCACTCCGCTCGATATTCCGGGCGGAAGTTCAAGAGCAGCAGACTGTGCGTGCCCTGCCTCGCATCGACCATATGTTCGAGAAACTCTGCGCTGGCGGGGTCGAGCCAATGCAGATCCTCGACCATGGTGACGGTTGGCTGTTTCTCGCTGGCGCTGCGGATGATCTGGCGGATAACCCCGATGAGATGGCGCTGGCGGACTTCCGGATCGAGGCGTCGCGCCGGTTTTTCCGGATCGGCGACACCCAAGAAATCGTAGACCAGCGGCAACGTTTCGGCGAATTTCTGGTCGAGGACCATCATGTGGCCCGCGATCTTCACGCGCGCGGCGCTGTCGTTGTCGTTGGCGGCAATGCCGAAGTAGGAACGAAACACATCAAGGATCGGCAGGAACGGGATGTTGCGGCCGTGCGCGACCGCCCTACCTTCGAACACCCGCATGCCTTTGGCGCGGCAGCGTTCGAGGAACTCGAAGCAGAGGCGGGTCTTGCCGGTGCCGGCTTCGGCGACGACGCCAATGACTTGGCCGTTGCCAGCGGCAGTTTGCTCAAGGGCATCTTCCAGTGTGCGCAGGTCCGAGGCGCGGCCGACGAAGTGGCTGAGGCCACGCGAGCGCGAAAGGTCGAAACGGTTGCGCGAGTTGCCCATGCCGTTCAGGCGATGAACGTGCATCGGGTTCGCCACGCCCTTGACGCGGAATTCCCCGAGGTCTTCGAGGTCGAAGTAGCCGCGGGCGAGTGCTGCGGTGTTGGCGCTGACGAAGCAGGTGTTCGGTTCGGCGAGGTTCTCCATACGCTGCGCCAGGCCTACCGTGTGGCCTTGCGCGGTGTAGTCCATACGCAGATCGTCACCGATGGTGCCGACGACGACTTCGCCGGAGTTAAGGCCCATGCGGGTGGAGAAACTGAGGCCGTGCTCGCGCTTGAGCTCGGTGGCGTAGCGGGCGATTTCGTCCTTCAGATGCAGGGCGGCGTAGCAGGCACGCTGAGCGTGGTCTTCGTGCGCGATCGGCGCGCCGAACAGCGCCATGATGCCGTCGCCTGTGAACTTGTCGACGAAGCCTTCAAAGCGCTCGACACCCTCGGTGAGGATGGCAAAGAAGCGCGACATGATGCGGGAGAACGCCTCGGGGTCGAGGCTCTCGGCGAGTTCCATCGAGCCCTTCACGTCGGCAAAGAGAACCGTCACCTGCTTGCGCTCGCCCTCGACCGCCGCCTTCGACTGGCGGATCTTGTCGGCGAGATGCTTAGGGGTTTCGCGGACGGGCACTGAAGGCGTCGGCGGCGGCGCACCAACCTTCGTTCCGCATTCCAAGCAGAATTTAGCTCCTGCTGGCAGCTCGACGTTGCAAGCGTTGCACCGCGCCGTGAACGCACCCCCGCATTCGGCACAGAACTTCGCACGATCGGGGTTCTCGCTACCGCACGTGACGCACTTCAATGCTTGGGACTCCAGCGCGGGCTGCGGCCGACTTCCTCATGCTACCCATACGCACCGGTTAATTCCAAGCCGTACGTCAACACAGACACCAAAACTGAGCGCGCGAAAGCCGTCATGCCGCCTTCGCCTAGAGGCTTCGGCCGGCAAGGCCGTCACGCGGCTGCGCGGCGTGCACCTCTCTTTGAGGGAGAAGGACGAGGCTCTTTGCTCAAGCCGCGTTCTCTCGGCGCGCGTTCTCCGCGTCATAGCGCTGCTGCGCCTCGTGAATCCGCATGCGATGCTCGATCGCCCACTGCGCCAGCGCGTGCACCGGCACGAGCAGCGTGCGGCCCAACTCCGTCAATTCATACTCTACCTTTGGCGGGATCGTTGCCTCCACCGTTCGCGTGACCAGACCGTCGCGCTCCAATCCGCGCAATGTCAGCGTCAGCATGCGCTGCGAGATACCCTCCGTCGCGCGGCGCAATTCGCCGAAACGTTTCGGCTCGTCGCCCAAGAGGCTCACCACCAACACGCTCCACTTGTCGCCGACGCGGTTCAGCACTTCGCGCACGGCGGGGCACGCGTCCGGATTGTGTCCGGGCGGTACTGCGGCAGTTCTCTCTTTGTGACTGGGTGACATGAATGTGCCGTCTTGCGCGCTTCGATCAGGCTCCAATATAGGGGTGGTTACAGAAAATAACCAGGGATCGATCGAGAACCAAGGTTACCGATCGTTCCTACCACAGGAGCAAGCCATGTCAGCCGCCGAAACCCTGTCGCCCAAGACGAGACCGATCGCAAAGGAAGCCCTGAACCAACTCTTCCTGGAGGCGCGCACCCACGCCGCCTGGCGCCCCGAACCCATCCCGCGCGCCACCCTGGAAGAACTCTACCGCGTCACCCGCATGGC
>JBKJZU010000202.1:0-10916 GCA_046715015.1 Micropepsaceae bacterium | reverse complement strand
TGGTACCAGATCGCTGGAACGTCCGCGTCCTGGATCAACATGAGGCGCGGGTTGAACTTCAGGCCTTCCTGCTGAAGCGTCACCATGTGCCGGTCCTGGCCCAAGAAGATGCGAGCCACATGCTGGGCGATCGGCTTGAACGGCGTGATCCAGGGAATGTTCCAGAAGAAGGTCTGGGTGACTTCGGTTTCGGTCTCGTTCACCGGCGTGCAGGTGGTGAGCCCCACGACTTCGTTGCGGCCGGCTTTGATGTGCTCGACGCGAATACCGGGCAGTTGGAAGGAAATCTCGGTCGTCCGGTCGCCGCCCAAGAGTTTGTAAAGCGACGAATTCGACGACGGTTTGTGCGTGACCATCGTGAAGCCGAGATGCGATGGGGCGTATTTCTTCGCTTTCGCGTGGATCGACTTCGCGGAACGCCACCACCAGGCTTTGTGCACGAACGGACCGTGGGCCGGGTCCATCAGGCCGATGACGGCATGGTCGATCGCGCAGGGGAAGTTCTGGGCTTCGATCAGGGTAGGCTTTGCGGTCAGCGCGAGCGGGAGATTGGGGGCTTCGACTTGAACTCCGGCATTCGCCTCATCCGGCATGTGGACCCAGATCAATCCGTTCTTCTCGGCGAGCGGATATTTGCGGACGCTGATCTTGGCTGCGTCGACGCCTTCTTCGCCGACGAGCGACGGGATCAAGGCGCACTGGCCCGACGGCTTGAAGCGCCAACCGTGGTACGGGCACTCGATCGTGCCGTCGATCATCTGACCTTTCGACAGCGGTACGCCGCGATGTGGGCAGAGGTCGCGCAGCGCGAACGCTTCGCCGTCCGGCGCGCGACCGAAAACGACGGGTTCGCCCAAGATCGTCTTGTGTACCAAGCGGCCCTGTTTCAACGCGTGCGAATGCAGCGCGAAGTACCAAAGGTTTCGCAGGAACAGGGCCGGTGGTTTGGCTTCGGATTGGCTCATTCGGGCGGGACAATGCCAAAGCGCCGCCGCACGTGCAAAGGCGGCAAATCGCGCTAAAGTGAATGCGCTTCATCATTGTCAGGCCTCTCCCCCATGAATCCACCCGACCTCGTGCATTTAACGTACGAATTGAAGGGTCACGTTGGCGTCGTCACGCTGAACCGTCCCGAGGTTCGCAACGCGTTGAACGCGCGCGCCTATGCCGACCTCGAAACGGTGTTCCGCCACATCCAAAGCGACGGCGAGGTTCGGGCGGTGGTGTTAACCGGGGCCGACCCCGCATTCTGTTCCGGCGAAGACGTGAAGCAGATGATGACAGGACCGCAGCGCGAGCAGTCCCAAGCGCGCCTCACGTCGGTGCGACCGCAGCTTACACCCGCCGCCGAAGCCGTTCTGGAATGCGACCGGCCGATTATCGCGGCGGTCAACGGAACGGCTGTCGGGTGGGGGATGGAACTCTCGCTGTTTGCCGATATCCGAATTGCATCGGAGCGTGCGCAGTTCGGCGAGATTTTCATCAAGCGCGGCCTGGTTACGGATGTGGGGGGCATGATGATCCTGCCGCGGCTCGTCGGGCCTGCGAAGGCGGCCGAGTTGCTATTCACGGGCGACGTTATTCAGGCAGCAGAGGCGGAGCGCATCGGGCTCGTGTCGCGTGTCGTGCCGCATGCCGACTTGTTGCCGGCGGCGCTGTCGCTTGCGGAGCGGATTGCCGCGAACCCGCCATTGGCCCTTCGCTATCTTAAGGAGGGCATGCGACGGGCCTCGGTCCGGGATGCGCGGGAGTTCGGGAGTTGGGTGTCGGGGACGCTGGGCCGGTTGTTCCAGACTGAGGATCATCGTGAAGGCGTTGCGAGTTTCATCGAGAAACGTGCACCGCAGTTCAAGGGGCGGTAAGGCATGGCGCTCTTCTTCGATCAAGCCTGGTTCGATGCGCGGCTCAAGGACTTGGGCGCGACGCGGGACGATGTTGCGCGACTGCTCAAGCTTTCGAAGGAGCAAGTTGCCGAGCTTTGGAAGGATCAGCGCGAGCTGCGCAGCGCCGAGGTTCAGGCGCTGGCTACATACTTGAAGACTGCGGTTGAGGAAGTGGCGGCCCGCGCCGGGGTGTCGACGCCGGTTCCGCCCGAGCCCAAGGCGGTCGATCAGCGCCTTGAAGAAATGAACGAAAGATTGACGCGGATCGAGCGCATGATCGTCGAACTGAAGACGCTCGTCCTTTCAGCCACGAAATAGAACAACGCGCCGGTCGCAACTCCTCTACCGAAAAAGGCCGCGCTCCCTAAGCCTTGAGCGGGAGGTGGCTGCGACCGGCGCTTTTCGACGCGTGCCGAATACGCCGGTCGCGCCGAATTGAAACAAGATGAGCCGAGGCCCCCTATTTCACAGGGAAACAACGCAGTGGGCGTGCCAGCTTGGATGGTTGAGAAGCCTTAATCATAGCAACGGCTTTGCCGTGTCCTGCGCAATCCGCAGGGTCCCAAGTTCCGGCTTTCTTAAGCGTTGCAACGTTAATGTTGGGGCGATGCGAAAAGGGGAAAGCCCCTGCCGTTAAGTGCGGCTCGCGCGTGTTGGGGGCAAACGATCGTGTTCAATCGTCGTCAGGCAAATTCCGTCCAAAAGCTCGCCGAATTGGGCGAGGAAGAGCGGCTGCGTCTTGCGCTCGCCGCGAGCGGCGACATTGTCTACGACTGGACGCCCTCGGATGGGCGCATCGTTTGGAGCAGCGATCCGAGCGCGCATTTGGGCGTGGGCGAGCTCGCGCACTACGAAAGCGACGCGACATTTCATCGTTTGATCGACCATGATGCGGTGGAGGCGCGCCTTAGACTTGCGCTGACGCCGCCGAGCGACGGCGGAACGTTTCGCATCGAGTATCTGATGAACGGCACCGGTGCGCCGGTCTGGGTCGAGGACTGCGGCGTTTGTTTGGTCGGCCAGAACGGTCAGACGGAGCGCGTCGTGGGCACCGTGCGCAATATCACGGAGCGCAAGATGCGCGAGGCGCATCTCGAATGGGCCGCGAGCTACGACGAGATGACGGGGCATTTGAACCGCATGCGCTTGCGTGAGCGGTTGGCCCAACATTTGGAATTGAAGGCGGCGGCACTGCGCGAGCCCGCGGCCTATTGCGTTGCTGCGATCGACGATCTGGCGGTGATCAACGAAACCTACGGTTTCGACGTGGCGGACGAAGTGATTGTCGCGATCGGCCGCCGGCTTGCCGATGCGCTGGGCGCGAACGGCGTCGTCGGCCGCACGGCCGGCAACAAGTTCGGATTGATCTTAGAGCGGTGCACGGCCGAGGACATGGCCGAACGGGCCGCGGTGTTCCGCGAGGCGGTGCGCGCACGCGTGGTGCCGACGCGCGGTGGCGCGGTCAGCGTCAGCGTTTCGGTCGGTACCGTCGCTTTGCCGCAGGATGCGCGCAACAGCCAGGAAGCGATGGCGCGCGCGGAAGAAGCGCTCGACCGTGCGAAAGCATATGGCCGCGACAACTATGCGGCGTACTCCCATTCGCCGCAGCGCGAGTCGCTGCGCAAGCGGACGGTTGCGATCGGCGACCAGATCATCACCGCCCTGACAGAGAATCGCGTGGTGCTGGCCTATCAATCGATCGTCGATGCGAAGACCAGCGAGGCGATTGCGCATGAATGCCTCGTGCGTATTGCCCGGCCGGAAGGCCAGGTGATCGCTGCCGGCGATTTCATTCCGGTTGCGGAGCAGTTGGGGCTGGTGCGCCGCCTCGACAGGCGGGTGCTGGAGCTCAGCGTCGCGGCCCTCAAGAAGTATCGCTCCGCGCGGCTGTCGCTCAACGTATCGGGGATGACAGCGAGCGACCGGCCGACACTGGAGGCTTTCGTCGCCTATCTCGAGCGCCATTCGGACATCGCACCGCGCCTTATCGTCGAGCTCACCGAAACCGCGGCGTTGATCGACATCGAAGAGAGTATGCGCTTCGTCAGCCGCGTGCGCGCGATGGGCGCAAAGGTTGCGATCGACGATTTCGGCGCCGGCTACACGTCGTTCCGGAACCTGCAGGCGTTGAAGGTCGACATGGTCAAGATCGACGGCTCGTTCGTCAAAGGCATGGCCGACAGCCGCGACAACCAAATATTCGTGCGGACGCTGGTCGACCTGGCCAAGAACTTCAATCTGGAAACGGTCGCTGAGTGGGTCTCGGATGCGCGCGAGGTAGATATTCTGCGCGCGTTCGGTGTCGACTACCTGCAAGGCTTTTACTTCTCGAAGCCCGAGATCCAGGAACCCTGGACGAACTGACGCACGTGCATTCAGTACGTGTGGCGCTTACATCCCGGCCGTCGGGTGCCGGGAGTTTTTCGTGACAGCAACCTATGAGCAGCGTTCCGCTTGGGACGGACTGAAGCGCGGTCTCGTCGGTCGATGCCCGCAGTGCGGCCTCGGGAAGCTATTTCGCGCTTATCTCAAGGTTGCGCCCGCGTGTCCCTCATGCGGGCATGTGCTTTCGCAGTACCGCGCTGACGACGGCCCTGCGTATTTCACGATCCTCATCGTGGGCCATCTCATGATCGCGCCGCTGCTGCTCAGCGATGCGGTGTTCACTTGGCCGCTGGAGCGGCTGTTCGCCATCGTGTTGCCGGGGATCGTCGTGTTGACGCTGCTGCTGCTGCCGCGCGTGAAGGGCGGGTTTGTCGGCGTGCAGTGGGCTGTCGGGGATCGGAGCGGCGCTCACCCTACGGATTTGCGTGCGGCCACCCTGCCTTCGAACGAGACCGTCGCTTAGACCGACGGGTTCTTTGCTTTCGCTCAGCGGATCGTTAAAACCCGCGGTTCCAATAGGAAGCAAGGGACACAAGATGATCGGCTATATGACGGTGGGTACGAACGATCTCGAGCGGGCTCGCGAGTTTTACGACAGCGTGCTTGGCGAGATTGGGGCCAAGCGCGGTTGGAACAACGATCACATGACGGGTTGGACCAGCGGCAAAGGCCCGCAAGTGATGGTGATCAAGCCGCATGACGGAAAGCCCGCGACCGTCGGCAACGGAACGATGGTGGCACTTGCCGTTGGCTCGCCCGAGGACGTGAAGAAGGTGTACGCGAAAGCGACTGCGCTCGGCGGTAAGGATGAGGGTGCGCCCGGGTTCCGGCCCGCCGAGGCAAACAGCGGCTTCTACGGCGGTTATTTCCGCGATCTCGACGGCAACAAGTTCGTTGCGTTCTGCATGGTGCCGAAGGCGTAGGTCAGTAGGGGCACCAGGGCCGCTCGACGCCTGGCGGCAGGCGTGTACTTGCATCGGCGCACGCTGTGCGGACCTGCGACGAGGTTAGGCCCTTGGCTTTGGAGAGGTCGGCGCCCTGAAGCTGAGCGCCGACGAAGTGCGCGTTCGTGAAATCGGCGCCGTCGAGTTTGGCGCCGGCGAACCACGCCCAGTTGAACCACGAGCCCCGAAAGTCCGCACCGCGCAGGTCGGCACCTTGCATCTGTGCGCCCGAGAAGTTCGTGTAGCGGAACGACCCCTTCGACAGGTTTGCGTTGTTCAACTGCGTGCCGGCCAGGTTCGCGCCGTCGAACTTACTGCCCGAGAGGTTGGCGTCGTTGAGGATGGCAAGTTGGAAGAAGCGGTCTTCGAAGTCGGCCCCGGACAGGTCGCAGCGTATGCACTGCGCGAAACTGTCCGATTTACGCACGCGAGCCATGTCCTTCGGGTTGGCAGCGAGTGCCACGTTCGCAGCACCGATCGCTGCAACTGTGACCAGGACAATAGGCAACAACTTGGACGCGTTCATGCGGGCTCCGGCCGGAAACAGGGCACTAGCATACGCATAGCTGCAGGCGCCGGCGCAAGCGGGCCGGTCGCCGGACGTAAGGGAAGGGCGATTACTTGCGGTTCGCCAGTTCGTCGAGTTGGCGGCGCATGCCTTCGATCTGGGCTTTCAGATCGGCGATTTCTTCATCCGCTTCGGGCGCGTGGTCGGCGGTGCCGTTCGCGGCGTTTTCGTCGCGCGTTTTCATGAGCGCGCCGAACGGCGTGAACATGCGCATCGCGCGCTCGAACATCTGCATGTTCTGGCGGGCGATGCCCTCGAACTCTTTCAGCATGCCTTTGCCGCCGAAGGCCGAGGTCATCTGCTCGCGCATACGCTCATGGTTCTTCGAGAACGAGTCCATGCTGAGGTTCAAATAGCCCGGCACGAGCGCCTGCATGCTGTCACCGTAAAAGCGGATCAGCTGGCGAAGGAATTGGATCGGCAGCAGCTGCTGGCCGCCCTTGCCCTCTTCCTCGAAAATGATCTGGGTCAGGACCGAGCGGGTGATGTCCTCGCCCGACTTGGCGTCATAGACGTTGAACTCCTGCCCGTGTTTGACCATCTCGGCCAAGTGGTCGAGCGTCACGTAGCTCGACGTCGCCGTGTTGTAGAGGCGGCGGTTCGCGTACTTCTTGATCGTGATCGGATCGGTGATTGGGGCGGCGGTCATCGTGAGCCTCGAGATGCGGGTCAATGTTGCGCCGCAATCGCTTTTTGTTGCGCAGCATAATACGCCAGTTGGCGGGGTATTCCTATCGCAGATGCGTTAAAGCCCGCCTGACACTGTTCAATTCTCCCTCAAAAATGGCGGAACGGCTTGGCTGACAGCCGTCGACCATGCCAATGTCAATCTTAACAGGCCTCAACTTTCTCGCCGTTTTCAGGAGACCCCTCACATGACCGATGTCGCCATTGTTGCAGCTGCACGCACCGCCGTGGGCTCATTCAACGGAGTGTTCGGCACCTTGCCTGCGCATGAGCTTGGCAAGGTTGCGATCAAAGAAGTGCTGAAGCGCGCGAAGGTCGACGCGAAGGACGTCAGCGAAGTCATCCTGGGGCAAATCTTGAGTGCGGCTCAAGGACAGAATCCGGCGCGGCAGGCGTCGATCAACGCGGGTCTTCCGGTCGAAGTTCCGGCGTGGGGCATCAATCAACTTTGCGGCTCCGGTTTGCGCGCCGTTGCTTTGGGCCACCAGGCGATTGTAAACGGTGACTCCGCGATCGTCGTTGCGGGTGGGCAAGAATCCATGTCGATGGCGCCGCACGCGGCTTATCTGCGCGCGGGGCAGAAAATGGGGCCGCTTGAGTTCATCGATACGATGATCAAGGACGGTCTTATGGACGTGTTCAACGGCTATCATATGGGCAACACGGCCGAGAACGTGGCCAAGGAATGGCAGATCACGCGCGAACAGCAGGACCGCTTCGCGGTCGCCTCGCAGAACAAGGCAGAGGCTGCGCGCAAGGCCGGGCGGTTCAAAGACGAAATCGTGGCCGTCACGATCAAGGAGCGGAAGGGCGAGAAGGTCGTCGATACCGACGAATACATCCGCGACGGCGTGACCTACGATTCGATCAAGGATTTGCGCGCCGCCTTCTTGAAGGAGGGCGGTACGGTGACGGCGGCGAACGCGAGCGGTATCAACGACGGTGCGGCTGCGGTGGTGTTGATGTCGCTCAAAGAGGCCGACAAGCGTGGGCTGAAGCCGCTCGCGGTCATCAAGTCCTGGGCGCAAGCCGGCGTCGATCCGAAGATCATGGGCACGGGCCCGATCCCCGCGTCGCGTGCGGCGCTGAAGAAGGCGGGATGGTCGGCTTCCGATCTCGACCTTATCGAGGCGAACGAGGCGTTCGCGGCGCAAGCGTGTGCGGTCAACAAGGACATGGGTTGGGATCCGGCGAAGGTGAACGTCAACGGCGGCGCGATCGCGATCGGACATCCGATCGGTGCATCGGGTGCGCGCGTGTTCGTGACCCTGTTGTACGAGATGCAGAAGCGGGATGCGAAGAAAGGCCTTGCCACACTTTGCATCGGCGGCGGCATGGGTATCGCGGTTTGCGTTGAGCGCTAACAAAACCAAAAAACGGGAGGATTAAGACTATGTCACGGGTAGCGATTGTCACCGGCGGTACGCGCGGGATCGGCGAGGCGATCTCGGTGGGCTTAAAAAAAGCCGGGTACAAGGTTGCCGCGAACTACGCGGGCAACGACGACCGCGCGAAGGCATTCGCGGATAAGCACGGCATCGCCGTCTTCAAATGGGATGTCGCGAACTACGACCAATGCATGACGGGCGTTGGTGAAGTGGTCGCGAAACTCGGACCCGTTGACGTCGTCGTGAACAACGCGGGCATCACGCGCGATTCGACGTTGAAGAAGCAATCGCGCGCGCAGTGGGACGAGGTTCTCGACACAAATCTCGGCGGTTGCTTCAACATGAGCAAAGCCGTTTGGGACGGAATGCTGGATCGTGGCTTCGGGCGCATCGTCAACATCGGCTCGATCAACGGGCAGGCCGGTCAATACGGCCAGGTGAACTACGCGGCGGCGAAGTCCGGCATTCACGGCTTCACGAAAGCGTTGGCACAAGAAGGCGCGCCGAAGGGCATCACCGTCAACGCGATCGCGCCCGGCTACATCGATACCGACATGGTCGCCGCGGTGCCGCCGAACGTGCTTGAGAAAATCGTAGCCCGGATTCCAGTCGGACGACTCGGCAAAGCGGACGAGATCGCGCGCGCGGTGCTGTTCCTCGTCGCGGACGAGGCAGGCTTCGTCACGGGATCGACGATGTCGGTCAACGGCGGGCAGCACATGTATTGAGCTCTTGTTCATCCGCGCGTGCCGGCAAGTCACGCGCGGGTGGCAAGAATGTCTCAGTTGCGACGCTTGATATTCCACTGAAGCGGACGTGCTTTGGGCGCGGTAACCTGTAATTAACGCAAGGGACAATTGCGTTAACAGAACCACATTGTTGCCATCATCACAGGCAATACCAGACCTCAGACATTGCGGGGAAAGGCCAAGCGGCCGGCCGTTCGGCTGCGCCGACCCCTCAGCGTTTCGAGGAGTCTTCGGCGTTGCAGTCGATTGCGCGCGTTCTGATCGTCATTGCGGCCCTGCTGACGAGCGCGGGCGCAATGATGACGCGCGCGTATGAGCGCGAGCCGCCTCGTGTTGCGCACTACACCTCAGAGTACGCGCGGATCGGATTCATTCTCGACCGTTCGGGCGAGTTGGCGAAGCTTAAGTTCGACGGCTCCGAAGAGATCTTGGTTTTGCGCTGGCAGCCGGCGGCGGGTGGCGACCGCCTGTTGGTGCGCGACGACGGCGAAGTCGTGATCCGTATCTCGGGTCTTGGCGGCATGACGCTTTTCACGCCCGCGATGCGCGGCGGCACGCCGGTGGCGCCCGATCGGGTGGTTCCGCCGCTGCTGCCGGTGCCGCCTTCGATTGCGCTCGTGCGCGACATCGCCGGCCGCATCATGATGCAACTGCGCGCGGAGACGGGGAAAGAGATTCTCTTCGAAGCGAACTGGAGCGCGGTCGCCGGCGATCCGGGTGCGCGCGGCATCTTGTTCGACGCCATTCGAAACGCAGGAACTGCGCTCTTCGATATCTCGCGCTCGGGACCGGGGCGGGTGGCGCTTGCGAACTATCTGGCGCGCGTGCGGTTCGTGCATGCGCGAATGCCGGGCATCGTGCTGCAAGGCGACATGCTGGTCGTGAACTTCTCGGTCGAGCAGGGGCTTGCGGGGCGGCCGTCGTCGTTCGCGATCCAACGGCAGTTGCGTCAGATCTTCCGCTAAGCTGGCCGCCAACCGGGCGACGCCATTTCGAACCCTCCGAACATGAACGCCGGCGCGACTGTGCAGCCGACGAGCGTGTAGCGGCCAAGCGGACGCGCGCTCTGCCACGCGTGCTTGGGAACGACAATCTGCGGGCGTTCGCTTGCCGCAAGGTTGGGGCCAAGCGTGTGGGTTATCGTGACGCCGTGCTCGGAGACCGTAAGGTCGAGTGGATCGCCGGCGTACCAGTGCCAGACCTCGACGGCGTCGATGCGATGCCAATGCGAGAACTCACCAGCTTTCAGCAGATAGTAGATGGCCGTCGATGCGCCGCGTGGTTCGCCCGCGTCTCGGAACGTTTCGCGGAAATGGCCGCCTTCAGGATGCGGTTTGAGATCGAGGAGGCGAACGATGTCGTCCGCTGTCACTTGAACACGTCTTTGCGGCGGCGGGTCTCGGCGAAGACTTCAACGACGTCAGCGGATTCGAGCGCGAGCGATTTGCGCAGTTCGGCGTTGGCCGGGCGAAGGAACGGGTTCGTCTCGCGTTCCAGGCCGATCGTCGATGGGATCGTCGGCTTGCCTTCGGCACGCAGGCGCTCGACGTCGACCATGCGCTTCTTCAACGCGGCGTTGTTCGGTTCGAGCGTGACAGCGAAGCGGCCGTTCGAGAGCGTGTATTCGTGGCCGCAATAGACGCGGGTGTCGGGTGGCAGGGCGGCCAGCTTCGACAGGCTCGACCACATCTGTGCAGGCGTGCCTTCGAACAGGCGGCCGCAACCCATGGCGAACATCGTGTCGCCGGTGAAGACGGCTTTGTCGGCCTCGAACCAGAAGGCGATGTGACCCTTCGTGTGGGCCGGGATGTCGAAGATTTTTGCCTTGGCTTGGCCTAGCGACCAGGTATCGCCTTCGCCGACTTCTTCGTCGATGCCGGGAATGCGCTCGCGATCGGCGCGTGGGCCGACGACGCGAGCGCCGGTCTTTTCCTTGAGCTCCAGGTTGCCGCCGGTGTGATCGAAGTGGTGGTGCGTGTTCAGGATGTGCGTCAGCGTGAGGCCGTGGGCTTTCAGCGCGGCAAAGACCGGCGCCGCTTCGGACGGGTCGACGACGGCGACTTTGTTCGTCGTGGGCTCGTGCACCAGATACGCGTAGTTGTCGCTGAGGCAGGGGACGAGATGGATGTTCAGCATGGTCAACTCGAGATGTTGTAGGCGGCGAGGGCTGCCATGTTGACGATGTCGTTCATCGTGGCGCCGAGCGGGGCGATCTGCACCGGCTTTTCGAGGCCGACGAGCAGCGGGCCGATGATCGTGGCGCCTCCGATTACCTCCATCATGGTCGTCGAGATCGAGGCCGAGTGGATCGC
>JBKJZU010000201.1:0-7936 GCA_046715015.1 Micropepsaceae bacterium | reverse complement strand
GGCGGCGAGGGCTGCCATGTTGACGATGTCGTTCATCGTGGCGCCGTGCGGGGCGATCTGCACCGGCTTTTCGTGGCCGACGAGCAGCGGGCCGATGATCGTGGCGCCGCCGATTACCTCCATCATGGTCGTCGAGATCGAGGCCGAGTGGATCGCGGGCATGATCAGAACGTTCGCAGGACCCTTGAGGCGGCAGAACGGATAGAGCGCCATGCGTTCCGGATCGAGTGCGATATCGGCGTTCATTTCGCCGTCGTACTCGAAGTCGAGGCTGCGCTTGTCGAGCAGGTCGACGGCTTCGCGCACGCGCTGTGAGCGTTCGCCCCAAGGCTGGCCGAACGTCGAGTAAGCGAGAAGTGCTACGCGCGGTTCGTGACCGAACCTTCGGGCAACGGCCGCGGTTTGGATCGTGATGTCGACGAGTTCCTCGGGCGTCGGCATTTCGTGGACGTTCGTGTCGCCGACGAAGACCGTGCGGCCGCGATCGAGGATGATCGAGACGCCGACGAGACGCTCGCCCGGTTTCTGGTCGATCACGTGGCGTACGTCGGCGAGTGCGACGGAGTAGTGTCGCGTCACGCCGGTCACCATTGCATCCGCGTGGCCGGCGGCGACGACCGAGGCCGCGTATATGTTGCGGTCGTAAGTCACCTGCCGCACGCAGTCGCGGTAAAGCGTGCCGCGGCGTTGCCAGCGTTTGAACAGCGCTTCCGAATACTCTTGCGTGCGCGGGCTTTTGTGCGGGAATTGTATTTCGAGATCGCCCGTGTCTTCGAGGCCCGCGTGACGCACGGTCTCGCGAATACGTTCCGGATCGCCGATGAGGATCGCCTTGCCGAGGCCGGAGCTTTGGTAGGTGAGCGCGGCGCGGATAACGGCCTCTTCCTCGCCTTCGGCGAAGACCATGCGCTTCGGCTGCATGCGCACGCGGGCGACGACGCGTTGCACGATCGAGGCGACGGGATCGAGGCGCGAGGCGAGGTGGTTCTTATAACCTTCGAGATCGGCGATCGGTTTGCGGGCGACGCCGGAGGCCATCGCGGCTTTCGCGACGGCGACGGGTACGGTCGAAATCAAGCGCGGATCGAACGGCACGGGAATGATGTATTCCGGGCCGAACTTCGGGCGTGTCGTGTGGTAAGCGGCGGCCACTTCGTCGGGCACGTCCTGGCGGGCGAGTTCCGCCAACGCGTTGGCGGCCGCGACCTTCATCTCTTCGTTGATTGTGCGGGCGCGTACGGCGAGCGCGCGGCGAAAGATGTAGGGGAACCCGAGCACGTTGTTCACTTGGTTCGGGTAGTCGGAGCGGCCGGTCGCGACGATGGCGTCGGGGCGGACGGCGAAGACGTCTTCCGGCGTGATCTCGGGATCCGGGTTGGCGCAGGCGAAGACGATGGGCTTTGCCGCCATCGACTTCACCATGTCTTGCGTCACCGAGTCTTTGACCGATAGGCCCAGCATGATGTCGGCCCCGACCAAGGCTTCGGCGAGCGTACGCGCCTTGCTGTTGACGGCGTGCGCCGACTTCCACTGGTTCATGCCTTCGGTGCGACCTTTGTAGATCACGCCTTTGGTGTCGCAGAGGATCGCGTTTTCGTTCGGCATGCCCATCGCCTTGATGAGTTCCAAGCAGGCGATGGCGGCGGCGCCCGCGCCGTTCACGACCATTTTCGCCGTCTTGATGTCGCGGCCGGTGAGGCGCAGCGCGTTGATCATGCCGGCGGCCGTGATGATTGCGGTGCCGTGCTGGTCGTCGTGAAAGACGGGGATGTCCATCAACTCGCGCAGGCGTTGTTCGATGATGAAGCAGTCGGGGGCTTTGATGTCTTCCAGGTTGATGCCGCCGAACGTGGGGCCTAAATAGCGCACGCAGTTGACGAACTCGTCGACATCGGATGTGTCGATCTCGAGATCGATGGAATCGACGTCGGCAAACCGCTTGAAGAGGACGGCTTTGCCTTCCATCACCGGTTTCGAAGCCAGCGGCCCCAGATCGCCTAACCCTAAGATTGCAGTGCCGTTCGAGATCACGGCCACGAGGTTTCCCTTCGCGGTGTAGTCGTAAACTGTGGATGGATCTTCCGCGATCGCGCGTACAGGCACCGCCACGCCAGGCGAATAGGCGAGGCTCAAATCGCGCTGCGTCGCCATCGGTTTCGACGGCACGATTTCGAGCTTGCCAGGCTTGGGTTGGCTATGAAAAAGAAGGGCTTCCTGATCCGTGAATGGACGCTTTTTCGACATGGACCTGCCGTGTTGTTCGCGTGGGGCGTGGAGCCGTCCCCGAGCGGGCCGTTTCCTCTTGGCTCTGAATACCTGCGCGGCGCCTCGGGACACAAGGGTTTGTGCAGCCTCACCGCGTCCGCTAAGGGGCGTTAGGACGCCTTGATGAGCCAGGTTTCAGCCCCGCAAGCCGAGCGCGAGGAAGAACGCGCGACGCCGATGATGACGCAGTTCCTTGCGATCAAACGGGAGCATGCGGACTATCTGCTGTTCTACCGCATGGGCGACTTCTACGAGTTGTTCTTCGACGACGCGGTGAAGGCGTCGGCGGCGCTGGACATCGCGCTGACCAAGCGCGGCAAGCACAACGATGCCGACATTCCGATGTGCGGCGTGCCCGTGCACTCGGCGGAGAGCTATTTGCTCACCTTGATCCGCAAAGGGTTCAAGGTCGCGGTCTGCGAGCAAATCGAGGATCCGGCGGAGGCGAAGAAGCGCGGGTCCAAGTCCGTTGTGGCGCGCGAGGTCGTTCGCGTCGTGACGCCGGGGACGCTGACCGAAGATCAGCTGTTGACCGCGCGGCGGCACAACTATCTTGCGACACTTGCGCGTGCCGCGGGTGCCTATGCGCTCGCGTGGGCGGACATATCGGACGGGTCGTTCCACGTGACGGCAGTCGAGCCTGCAATGTTGCTGCAGACATTGGCGCGGATCGAACCGGCCGAGCTGTTGGTGCCCGATGCGCTGGCAACGGAGGAGCAGATCGCGCCGTTGGTGCGCGAGATGGGTGCGCGGGCGACACTGTTGCCGGCGCTCAAGTTCGACTCGTCGGTCGGCGAGCGGCTGTTGAAGTCGCACCTGAATGTTGCGGCGCTCGATGCGTTCGGCAGCTTTTCGCGCGCCGAGATTGCGGCTGCCGGTGCGTTGCTCGGCTATTTGGAGCTGACGCAGAAGGGAAAGCTTCCCGCCTTGTCGCCGCCGCGCCAGCAGGCGCAAACGCATGTGATGGCCATGGACGCCGCCACGCGGCGCAATCTCGAACTCGTGCAGACGTTGTCGGGCGAGTTTCAGGGGAGCTTGCTTGCCACCATCGACCGGACGTTGACGGCGGCGGGCGGCCGCGAACTTTCGGAGCGGCTTCTCTCACCGCTGACCGACGTCGGCGCGATCGAGGCACGCCTCGACGGCGTCGATCATTTTGTCCGGAACACGCCGTCGCGTGAGGCGACGCGTGGTGTGCTGCGGCGGATGCCGGATATGGCGCGCGCTTTGTCGCGGCTCAGCGTCGATCGCGGTGGCCCGCGCGATCTGGGTGCCGTCAAAGACGCACTGGCGCTTGCGGATGTTCTGGCTGAAGCGGTGGCGCGGAACGACGGCGCGTTGTCGGGCTTGCCGCAATCGTTGACACGGGAACTGAAGCGGCTTGAGGAAACGGGTGCTGCGGTTCGCGCGCTTTCCGCGAAGCTCGACCGCGTGCTCGGCCCCGATTTGCCGATGCTGGCGCGCGACGGGGGGGTCGTCGCTTTGGGAGCGGATGAGCGGCTCGATGCGGCGCGGACACTCCGCGACGATGCGCGGCGGGTGATTGTCGAACTCGAAGGTCGCCTAAAGGACGAAACGGGGATCGGTTCGCTGAAAGTGCGGCACAACGGCGTGCTTGGCTATCACATCGAGATCACGTCGGCGAATGCGGAAAAGCTGAAGACCTCGGAAGCGGGCCGCGCGTTCATCCATCGCCAAACGACGGCGCAAGCGCAACGGCACACGAACGCCGAACTCTCCGACCTTGCGTCGAAGATCGCCGATGCTGCGGGCGAGGCGCTCGCGATCGAGTTGCAGCTGTTCGATCAGTTGGTTGAAGACGTGAAGGGCGCGAGCGGTGCCTTGAGCGAGATCGCCGGAGTCGTGGCACGGTTGGATGTGCTCGCCGGGCTCGCCGATCTTGCGGTCGAGGCGGACTTTGTGCGGCCATCGATTGCGCCGGGGCTTGCGTTCAAGATTTCGCGCGGACGGCATCCAGTGGTCGAAGCGGCGTTGAAGCGCGACGCACAAGGATTTGTCGCAAACGATTGCGATCTGTCGGGCAACGGCGTCGGACGGCTCTGGCTCGTCACCGGGCCGAATATGGCCGGCAAGTCGACTTATCTTCGGCAGAACGCGCTGATCGCGATTTTGGCGCAGGCGGGATCGTTCGTGCCCGCCGCCAGCGCGGAGATCGGCGTCGTCGATCGGTTGTTCAGCCGCGTGGGTGCCGCCGACGACCTTGCGCGCGGGCGGTCGACCTTCATGGTCGAAATGGTCGAGACGGCTGCAATCCTCAATCAAGCGACCGAGCGGTCGCTCGTCATCCTTGATGAAATCGGCCGCGGCACGGCGACGTTCGACGGCTTGTCGATTGCGTGGGCGACGGTCGAGCGGCTGAACGGCGTCAACCGCTCGCGCACGCTGTTCGCGACGCATTATCACGAGTTGACGGGGTTGGCGCAGCGGCTGGACGGCGTTGCAAACGTCACGGTGCGGGTGAAGGAATGGCAGGGCGGGATCGTGTTCCTGCACGAGGTTGTCCCTGGGGCGGCCGATCGCTCGTACGGTATTCAGGTTGCGAAGCTTGCCGGGCTGCCGGCGGATGTTCTGAAGCGGGCGCAGGAGGTACTGCACGCGCTCGAACGCGGCGATAGCGGTCGGCGCGCTAAGACGATGGTGGACGAATTGCCGTTGTTTGCGGCGGCGGCGCCTGCGCAAACTCAAGCCCAAGAGTCCGAGGTCGAAGCGCGCCTGAGGGCACTCAACGTTGACGAGCTTAGTCCGCGCGACGCGATGCAAGTGCTCTACGATCTCAAGGCACTCACCAAGGAGTAAATGTATGGACGGCTTTCAAATGTCCGATTGGGTTGCCGTCGCGTCAGCTGCGGTTTCGGTTCTGGCGTTGCTGCTCAACATCGTCATCACGTCGCGGCAGACGCGCGTGAGCGTCGAGACCTTTAAGTTCAACAACGACACGCAATTGATGAACTGGGCCAACCGCGTCGTCGTTGCGATGGCGGAGGCATATCACCTCACGGCGAAGACCGATGTGCACGCGTTGGCGACGAACCTTTCGGCGCTGATCGACGAAGGGCGGTGGTTCTTTCCCAATATTGGGAAGAAAGACGCCGACAACGAGAAGCCCGGTGCCTATCGCGGGACACGGCAGGCGGTGCTCGATCATATCGTCGCCGTTTACGACGCGGTCGTGGCGATGCCGAATGCGGACGAGCAAGCGTGGCAGCAGCATATGGCAAGCGTTCACGCGGCGCGGCGGCACTTCGTGTCGGAGATTCAGCACGCGGTCGATCCGCGCCGGCGCGCTTGGGTGATGGACCGGTTCAAGAAGTTTTAGGCGATGGCGAAGTTTCCGGTTGAAGGCGGTTGCACGTGCCGGGCGGTGCGGTACCGCATGCTGACGAGGCCGCTGTTCGTGCACTGCTGCCATTGCAGCTGGTGCCAGCGGGAGACGGGTTCGGCGTTCGTGCTCAATGCGATGATCGAGACGGACCGCGTGAAGTTGTTGCGCGGCACGCCGGAAGTGGTGAAGACACCTTCAAACAGCGGGAAGGGGCAGAAGATACTGCGTTGCCCGACCTGCCGAATCTCGGTGTGGAGCCACTATGCCGGGGCCGGTTTGAAGGTGGCGTTCGTGCGCGTCGGTACGCTGGACGATCCGAACCTCTGCCCGCCCGACGTTCACATCTTTACCTCGACGAAGCAGAAATGGGTGCAGCTGTCGGACGATGTGCCGGTCATGAAGGGTTACTACCAGAGCGCCAAACTGTGGCCCGCCGACAGTTTGAAGCGGCGCGCCGCGATGATGGGCGGGTCGTAACGGCCTTTGAGCGTGCGGTTGCGAATGCCATAGTGGCTGCATGAGCCCCGTTCGCGAAAACCTGGCCGCTTCGCTTGCCGTCCTTGCCGACAAGGGCGGTGCCGATTCGGTCAAGCTGAAAGCGGCGGCGTTGCCGCTGCTCAAGCAAGCGCTGGCGGAGGGGCGTGCGCAGGCGCGCACTTACCTGGAAAGCGGCGGGTCAGGCCTCGGTACGGCGAAGATGCTGGCGGGCAGCACCGACGAGCTCATCGAGGCGCTCTACCGGTTCACCGTCGAGCACGTGTTCACGGCGCAGAACCCGACGGACTCCGAACATATCGCTGTCGTTGCCGTCGGCGGCTATGGGCGCGGGACTTTGGCACCGGGTTCGGATGTCGATCTGTTGTTTTTGCTGCCCTTCAAGCAAACGGCGTGGGGCGAGTGCGTCGTCGAGTTCGTGTTGCACCTGCTTTGGGATTTGGGCTTCAAGGTTGGGCATGCGACGCGTTCGATCGACGAATGCGTGCGCCTTGCGAAGGCCGATCACACGATCCGCACGGCGATCCTCGAGACGCGGTTTTTGTGCGGCCAAGAGAGCCTGTTCGACAAGCTGAAGGCGAAGTTTTCGAAAGACGTGATCACAGGTTCCGGCCGCAGCTTCGTGGAAGCAAAACTGGACGAACGCGCTCGGCGCCACAAAGGTCACGGCGAGAGCCGCTATTTGGTCGAACCGAACGTCAAGGACGGCAAGGGCGGCTTGCGCGACCTGCACACCCTGTTTTGGATCGCGAAGTATCTCTACCGCGTCGAAGATACGTCGGAGCTTCTGAACGCAGGGCTTTTCACCGACGACGAGTTTAAAGCGTTCGCAGACGCCGAGGAGTTCCTCTGGCTCGTGCGCTGCCACATGCACTTCTTGGCGGGCCGGGCGGAGGAGCGGCTGACGTTCGACATGCAGATCGACGTCGCCAAACGGCTTGGCTATCAGGACCAAGGCGGCGAACGCGGCGTCGAACGGTTCATGCAGCGCTACTTCTTGGTCGCCAAAACCGTCGGCGATCTGACGCGCATCTTCTGTGCGGCGCTGGAGGCGCAAAACCAAAAGCCTTGGCCGGTGTTCGGCCGCATCATGACGGGCGTCGGCCGCAAGCGCGTCGATGCTGAAGGCTTTTTCATCGAACAAGGCCGTGTGAACATCGAAGGGCCGGAGGTCCTGCGCACGAACCCGGTCAATTTCTTGAGCCTGTTCAAGATTGCGGACGACAAGAGCGCGGATGTTCATCCCGACGCGCTGAAGCACGTCACGCGAAATATTGGTTTTGTCGACGACAAGCTGCGTGCGGACCCCGAGGCGAATAGACTGTTTCTCGAAATCCTGTGCTCGCGCCGGGATCCTGAGCGCGCGCTGCGGATGATGAATGAGGCGGGTGTATTCGGCGCGTTCGTGCCGGACTTCGGGCGGATCGTCGCGAAGATGCAGTTCAACATGTACCACCACTATACGGTGGACGAGCATCTGATCCGCGCGATTGGGCATCTCGCGAAAATCGAGCGCGGCGACTACAAGGACGAGCACCCGGTCGCGAACGAAGTCATTCACAAGGTCTTGTCACGCGAAGTGCTCTACGTCGCGATGCTGTTGCACGACATCGCGAAGGGGCGCGAAGGCGATCATTCCGAGGTTGGCGAGGACGTTGCGCTTTCGCTTTGTCCGCGACTTGGCATGTCGGCCGACGAGACGGAGACCGTCGCCTGGCTCGTGCTCAACCATCTCGTGATGAGCGACGTTGCGCAAAAGCGCGATCTTTCGGACCCCAAGACCATTCGCGACTTCATCGCGGTCGTGCAGTCGCCGGAGCGGCTTCGGTTGTT
>JBKJZU010000200.1:0-5882 GCA_046715015.1 Micropepsaceae bacterium | reverse complement strand
GGGCGCACGCGGCCGCTGTGGTCGGTGGTGCGCGACAAGGCGCACGATCCGCGGTTTGCGGATGCTCTGTTGTTTCTCGACCGGGTTTGGGATCAGGCGGATCGGCTGCCGCCTTATGAGTTCTACGCCAGCGTGCTCGGCGAAATGGGCGGTTGGACGAAGATGCTGGCGCGGCTGGGCTTCGATGCTGCCGATCCGATCGAGGAGTTTTTGAATGCAGCGCTGGATTTCGAGCAGGCGCATACGCCGTCGCTCGAAGCGTTCCTGCATGCGATCGAGAACACGCAAACCGAGATCAAACGCGATCAGGATCGGGGCGAAGGGTCGGTGCGTGTGATGACGGTACACGCGGCCAAGGGACTTGAGGCGCCGGTCGTGATCCTGCCCGACACGTGCACGACGCCGCGGCACGGGCGGCACGACAAGGATTTGCTCGATGCCGATCGGGTGCCGCTTTGGAAGATCGAGGTCAAGCGCGACGACCCGGTGCGTGCCCGTGCGCGTGCCGACGGCAAAGAAGAGCGGATGAAGGAATACCGGCGGCTGCTCTACGTGGCGCTGACGAGGGCGCGCGACCGGCTCTATGTATGCGGCTACGAAGGCCGGGACGGGCGCGAGCGCGGGTGTTGGTTCGACGTTGTTTCGGCTGCGATGACCCGGCTCACTGCGGATCAGGTGATCGATGACGCGGGCGACGTGTTGCATCGTTTTGGCGAGATACCGCTCGTCGAGCGGGCGCGTGCCAATCCGATGGCAGCTGTTACGCCCGCGATTCCTGGATGGGTACGCGCGGCCGCGTCGCGAGAACGTGCGATCGAGCGCGTTGAGCCTTCGCTGGTGTTGCCTGCCGAGCGCCGGCGTGGCGACGGTACCGGCAGCGGTTTGGAGCGGGGCCGTGCGATCCACCGTGCGTTGGACCGGCTTGCCTCCGCGCCCGCTGAACGTTGGAGCGATGTCGCGCGCGAGTCCGCGCTTAGCTTCATTCCCGATCCCGTGTTGGCGCAGGCGGCAGCGAACGAGGCGTTGACGGTGCGGCGCGATCTGTTGCTGAGCCATTTGTTCGGTCCGGGCTCCTACGGCGAGGTTCCGTTGCGCGGGTTTGTCGATTGGCGCGGACGGAAGGTCGACGTTGCCGGCCGGCTCGACCGCGTTGTCGTGCGCGAGAGCGATGTGCTGATCGTCGAATTCAAGACCGACAGGGTGGTGCCGAAGGCGCTTTCCGCGATCCCCGCGAACTATGTGGCGCAACTCGCGCTTTACCGTATGGCGGTGGAGAGGCTGTTCCCGGGGAGGCCTGTGAATTGCGCCATTCTCTGGACGGTTGAGCCGCGCCTTGGGTTATTGCCCTCAACGTTGCTTCAGGAGGCCGTGAGCGTCCTTGACCCCCCGGCAGGGGCTACCTAGATTTTGTCCCCAAGCTATTCAAAAGGACGACGATTATGCCTTCCAAAGTGACGGATGCGAGTTTCGACAAGGACGTGCTGAATTCGTCCACGCCGGTGTTGGTCGATTTCTGGGCGGAGTGGTGCACGCCGTGCCGCCAGATTGCGCCGGCGTTGGAAGAATTGTCGGGTGAAATGGGCGGCAAAATTTCGATCGCCAAAATGAACATCGACGAGAATCCGACCATTCCGACGCGGTTCGGCGTGAAAAGCATTCCGACGCTGATGATCTTCAAGGACGGTCAGGTGGCGGCGACGAAGGTGGGTGCGCTTTCGAAGCAACGCCTGAAAGAGTGGATCGATTCGGCGCTCTAAGTTTTCCCTCGGATTTTTGCGAAACCGCCCCGATTTTCGGGGCGGTTTTTTGCATCCAGCAGTGACTCGACGACGCCGCAGAGATGCGACTACGGTCGCCGCCCGTTGGAGTTTCACGATTCGAGGGAAGCAATGAGCGTAACCGTTACCGATGCGACTTTTCAGCGTGACGTTTTGGGGTCGCACAAACCCGTCTTGGTCGATTTCTTCACCGAGTGGTGCGCACCGTGCAAGCCGCTTGCGGTGTTGCTGGACGAACTTTCGGGCGAAATCGGCGACAAGATCACGATCGTGAAAGTGAACGCGGAGGCGAGTCCTACGGTCACGAACAAATACGGCGTGCGCGGCTTTCCGACGATGCTGATCTTCAAGGGCGGCGAAGTTGCCGCTTCGCGCAGTGGGGCAATACCCAAGAACAAGATCCGCGAATGGATCGAGCAGTCGATCTAACGGCTAAGCGTTTTCGCGCAGGACGGCGCCAGCGAGGCGCAACGAGCCGCAGAGCACGATGCGCGGCGGCGTCTTCGATTTGACGAGTTGGTTGCGCGCTTCGATTTGCAGCATCGCGTCTTCGATGGACGGCGCCGGGTGCGCGTCGAGGCCTTCGGCGCGGGCAGCGTCGTAGAGTTGACCTGCGCCGAGGCTGTTTGCATCGCCCGGTATTTCGACCGTGGTGACGTGTTTGGCGAGACCGCGGAACGCCGCGAAGAAGCCGCGCGGGTCTTTCGTTTGCAGCATGCCGCAGACGATGTAGAGCGGCCGCGGCTGCGTCTCTTCAAGATCGGCGATCGCGTGGGCGAGCGCACGTCCGCCGTGCGGGTTGTGGGCGCCGTCCAGCCAGATCTCCGCGTCCTTCGGGGCCGCGCTGACCAGGGGCCCACGCGTCAGACGCTGCATGCGTGCGGGCCAGTCCACGCTCATCAAGCCGTCTTCGATGGCGCGGTCTTCGATGCTGAGGCCTATTGCCTTGCGAAGGGCGGCAATGGCGAGCGCCGCGTTGACGATCTGATGCGCGCCGGGAAGGCGCGGCATCGGCAAGTCGATCAAGCCGTTTTCGTCTTGGAACACCATGCGGCGGTGTTCTTCGTGCGCCATGAAGTCTTGGCCCCAGATTGCGAGCGGTACGTCGATGCGCATCGCAAGACCTTCGAGTAGTTCACGCGCTTCGTCGGTTTGCGGTCCAAGAATGCAGGGAACCTGAGGCTTCATGATGCCGGCCTTTTCGCCGGCAATCGCCTTGATGTCGTCGCCGAGATATTGCTGGTGATCGAGGTCGATCGGCGTGATGATCGTGACAGCGGGCCGTTCGATCACGTTCGTCGCGTCGAGGCGGCCGCCCAAGCCCACTTCCAGGATCAGCGCGTCGGCTTTGCGGCGTGAGAAGGCGAGGAACGCCGCGGCCGTCGTGATCTCGAAGAATGTGATCGGGTCACCGCCGTTCGCGACCTCGCACTCTTCGAGCAGCGCTTGCAGTTCGTCTTCGTCGATCAGCTTGCCGCTCAAACGGATGCGTTCGTGGAAGCGCACGAGATGGGGCGAGGTGTAGACGTGGACGCGTTTGCCCGCGGCCTCCAGCATCGAGCGCAGGAAGGCGCAGGTCGAACCTTTGCCGTTCGTGCCCGCGACGTGGATCACGGGCGGAATGCGGCGCTCGGGGTTGCCCAGCTTGCCGAGCAGGCGCTCGATCCGGTCGAGCGAAAGGTCGATGATCTTGGGGTGAAGGGCGGTGAGGCGGGCGAGGATTTCGTCGCTGGCCAGCGCGTCCGGGGACGGGACGCTCATAGTGTCGGCAGTTTGGGGCCCGCGTAAGACGGCATCGCGTAGGGGCTGGCCTCGTAGGACGGCCGGGCCGCGACGGCGCGCGAGGCCTTGCGTGCGAGCAGCTTCAACACGCGCCCAAGCACGTCGCGCAATTTATGGCGGTGGACAACCATGTCGATCATGCCGTGATCGAGCAGGTATTCCGCGCGCTGAAAACCTTCGGGCAGTTTTTCGCGGATCGTGTTTTCGATCACGCGGGGTCCGGCAAAGCCAATGAGCGCCCCGGGCTCCGACATGTGGATGTCGCCGAGCATGGCGTAAGAAGCCGTCACGCCGCCGGTCGTTGGGTCCGTGTGGCAGACGATGTAGGGTAAGCCCGCTTCACGCAGCATCTGCACTGCGATCGTGACGCGCGGCATTTGCATCAGCGAGAGGATGCCTTCCTGCATGCGCGCGCCGCCCGAGGCGGTGAACAGTACGAATGGGGTTTTGTGGTCGATCGCGGCGCGCATCGCGGCGATCAAGCCTTCGCCGACCGCCATGCCGAGCGAGCCGCCCATGAAATCGAACGATTGAATCGCGACCGTCGTGCGGACGCCGCCGATGCTGCCCCGCGCCGCCTTCAGCGCGTCGAGTTCGCCGGTTTTGGCGCGCGCTTCGCGCAAGCGGTCGGCGTAGCGTTTTTCGTCTTTGAACTTCAGCGGGTCCAGCGGCACTTCGGGTAGCGCGATATCGTCCCAACCGCCTTCGTCGAACAGGTTTTTCATGCGCGTCATCGCGCCCATGCGCATGTGGCAGTCGCAATGCATGCAGACGAACTGCGCAGCTTCGAGGTCGCGGTGGAAGATCATGCCGTCGCACGACGGGCATTTGCGCCAGAGGTTATCCGGCGTGTCTGACTTCGCGCTCCAAAGCGATTTGATTTTCGGGCGGACGAAGTTGGTTATCCAGTTCATGCCCTGACCGCTAACACCTGACCGAAGAAACTGTTTACCATATCCCCTGCGATCCGCCGCCTGTCAGTTTCGGGCGCTGTGCGCCGCGGTGGCGAGTCGACGAACCAAGCCTAGCACAGCTTCGGATGCTCCTGGCGAGACTTTGCCGCCGGCGCCTGTAAACCGGCCTATTTCCGTGACCAGAGCCGAGCCCACGACGGCGGCGTCAGCGACCTTGGCGACCGCCATTGCGTCCGCTTCAGTCTTAATGCCGAAGCCGACCGCTATAGGCAAAGATGTGGCAGCTTTGAGCGGTTTCAAGGCCTTGGCAACAGAGGCGGCGTCGACGCCTTTGCTTCCGGTCACCCCGGTGATCGAGACGTAGTAGAGGAACCCGGTGGCGCCATCGAGGACCGCGGGCAGGCGCTTGGCGTCTGTCGTCGGGGTCGCTAGGCGGATGATGTCGAGCCCCGCCGCCTTGGCATGGGGGCGCAGTTCGGGATCCTCCTCGGGCGAGAGATCCACGATGATCAAGCCGTCGACCCCGACGGCGCGCGCGTCCTTACAGAACTTCTCGCCGCCGTAGGAATAGATCGGATTGTAGTAACCCATGAGCACGATCGGCGTGGCCGTGTCGGCGGCGCGGAAGCGGCGAACGAGATCCAGCGTCTTCGTCATCGTGTGCCCCGCCTTCAGCGCGCGCAGCGACGCCGCCTGGATCGCGGGGCCATCAGCCATCGGATCGGTGAACGGCATGCCGAGTTCGATGACGTCGGCACCGGCGGCGGGCAAGCCCTTCAGAATCTCGAACGAGATTTCGAGGTTCGGGTCGCCCGCGGTGATGAAGGCGACGAAACCCGCGCGGTTTTGCTTCTTCAACTCGGCGAAGCGTTGGGCGATTCTCATGACGCCACCAACAATGACAATACAGCCCCCACTGCGGCGCGGTCGAAATTTCGAAGCCTGAGGCGAAGAAATTTCGGGTGGGGGGCTCGAGCTCCGGAGGCTTTGCCCCCCACCCGAACCTTCTCGCACTTCGTGCTCGAACGTTCGACCGCCCCGCAGTGGGGGCGGTATCGCTTAGACGAGATCACAACTTCACCCCCAACCTTTCGGCGACGGCGAAGATGTCTTTGTCGCCGCGGCCGCACATGTTCATCAGGATGATTTTGTCCTTCGCCATTTTCGTCGCGAGTTTCTGCGTGAAGGCGAGGGCGTGAGCGGGTTCGAGGGCGGGAATGATGCCTTCTTGCTTGGCGCAGAGTTGGAAGGCGTCGAGCGCCTCTTGGTCCGTCGCCGAGACGTAGTTCACGCGCTTCATGTCGTGCAACCAGGCATGCTCCGGACCGATTCCCGGATAGTCGAGACCTGCGGAAATGGAATGCGCGTCGTTGATCTGGCCGTCTTCGTTCTGCAGCAGATAGGTGCG
>JBKJZU010000199.1:0-3939 GCA_046715015.1 Micropepsaceae bacterium | reverse complement strand
AAGGATTACCGCGTGCTGGTGATCGACCGGCACCCGCTTTGCGCGACGGCGTCCAGCGTGCGCGACGCGCTGAACGGTCTTGCGAACAAAGTGGAAGAAGCCGGCGCGCATGTCATGAGCGAGGCGGACGTGCCCGACTTGGCCCAGATGCTGGCCGCCTACGCGCAGATGCTGACCACGATCACGACGCGCGGTGCGCCGGGCGCTACGCCGGTCGACGCGCATGCGTGGATGGGCCTTTTGGACGAGCAGGCGCGTATGCAACGCGCGTGGGGTTCGTTGTTCAAGGACATCGACGTCGTGCTGACGCCGCCGTTCGGTGTCCCCGCGTTTCCGCACGACGACAATCCGAGCTGGGAGTCGCGCACGCTCGAGATCGACGGGCAGACGACGCCCTATCGCGTGCAGGTCGCCTGGCCCAGCGTCGCCACGTTCCCGGGGCTGCCCGCGGCCGCCGCGCCGATTGCGACGACGAAAGAGGGTTTGCCGATCGGCGTGCAGATCATCGCGAACCACTATGAGGACCGTACGGCGCTTGCCTTCGCGAAATTGCTGCAGCAGGCGGGTTTGACCACATGACGGAGACGTTTCACTTTGACGGCGCGGACGGCACGCGGATTGCGGCGTACCGCTGGGCGGCGATAGGGCCCGTCAAAGCCGTGCTGCAGATCGCGCATGGTATGGGCGAGCATGCGCTGCGCTACCCTGAGCCGCTGGCGCCGCTGCGCGAAGCGGGCATTGCGATCTATGCGAACGATCATCGCGGGCATGGCAAGAGCGCGACGACGCTGGGCGACTTCGGCCCGGGTGGGTTTGCCGCCGTCGTCGACGACATGGCGATCTTGAGCGCCATCGCCAAACGCGAAAATCCGGGCAAGAAGCTTGTGCTGTTCGGCCATTCGATGGGTTCTTTTGCGCTGCAGATTTATCTGGTGAAGCACAGTGCGCGGATCGACGGGGCGGTGCTCTCGGGCTCGGCCGCGCTCGACCTGATGCCGCCGCCGGATCCTTCCGGCGGCGCGCTCACCGCGCTGAACGCGCCGTTCGAGCCTGCGCGCACGCCGTTCGATTGGCTGAGCCGCGATGCCGCGGAGGTCGACAAGTACATCGCCGATCCGCTTTGCGGGTTTTCGGTCGACCAGACTTCGATGACGAGCATCTTCAGCGCCGCGGCGCCGCTCTTCGAGCCGGATGCGTTGACGCGCATACGTCCCCAGCTTCCGATCTATCTGATCGCGGGCGACAAGGATCCGTTGAACAACGACCTTGCATTCCTCGCGCCGTTGCTTGGGCGCTATCGCCTGGCCGGCGTGACGGACGTGACGAGCGACTTCTATCCCGGCGGGCGGCACGAGATGCTGAACGAGACGAACCGCGAGGAGGTCGTGCACAACCTCGGCCGGTGGATCGCGCGCGTGACTGCCTAGCGGGCGTTCGTGTCGTATTCCATGGCGCCGACGATGTTGCCTTCGGGGTCTTCGAAGAAGAAGAGTTTGCCGACGCCCGCGATCACGGAGCGCGGCATGACGATCTTGCCGCCCGCTTTCTTGATCGCCGCTTCGGCCTTTTCGCTGTTGTCGACGGCGAGCGTGCATTCGAGCCCGTAGATCGACTTGCCGGGCACGATCTCGCGGCGCTTTTGCAGGCTGGCGTACATGTTTGCGGGCCCGCCTGCCCCTTGGATCATGTAGAAGCCCGGCGGGCCGAAGGCTTGGTACGACCAGCCGAAGACGGCTGCGTAGAACGCCTTCGCGCGCTCCATGTCGTCGGCGTTGATCGAAAAGTGGGCGACGTGGGCCATGGGCTCTCCGTAGTCAGGGATCGGGGATCAGAAATTGGATGCAGCGTCGTCTGATCCCTGATTCCTGATACCTGATTGCTGATCCCTGATCTTGCGATAGAATGCCAAGAAATGTCGCCAATCCGCCAACCCAAGATTCCGGCCAAGCCCGACGGCTCCGTTTGGGTCAGAACCCATCCCGTGCGCTTCACGCAAGGCTATGCGGGGGCCGCGCACGATCACGAGTGGCATCAGCTGAGCTATGCGTCGGCGGGCGTGCTGCGCGTCGCGACGGCCAACAGCGCCTGGGTCGTGCCGCCGAACCGTGCCGTTTGGATTCCGGCGCGCGTTTCGCACGCCGAAGAGATGCGGGGACAAGGGACGATGCGCAGTCTCTATTTCGCCGATGCGATCGCGCGTGCCCTGCCCCGGCACTGCGCGGTGATGAACGTGCCGGCGCTGCTCCGCGAATTGATCTTGGAGGCGACGGAGCACGGCGTGTTGGACGCGTCGGTGCCGGCGCAGAAGCGGCTAGCGCTCGTGATCGTGGATCGGCTGGCGTTGCTTCAACCCGCGCCATCGCAGCATCTGCCGATACCGCGCGATCGGCGCGCGCTCGTCATTGCACAGCGGCTGCAGAAGACGCCGTCGAACGATGAGGATTTGAGCGCGCTTGCGAAGCGTGCCGGGACCAGCACGCGTACGGCGCAGCGGCTCTTCAGACACGAAACCGGCCTTAGTTTCGCGCGCTGGCGGCAGCGTTTGCGTCTGCTCGCCGCCGTCGAGCGGCTGGGCCGCGGCGGCAGCGTGACGGATGCGGCGCTCGACGTCGGCTATTCCAGCGTCAGCGCGTTCGTCTCGGCCTTCGGCCAGGAATTCGGCGTGACGCCCGGGCGGTTTGCGAAGGGTTAAGCTTGGCGGCTTACTTTTGCGCGCGTGATTCGGAGTGGCTTCATGCGTTCGTTGGCGTTCTTTGCGTTGTTTGCGGTTTGCGCTGCGCCTGCGGTGGGGGAGACCATTTGGACGAAGGACGGGTGGTACCGCGTTGGGATATTTCCCGCGCTGTCGCTGCAAGGCGGGCCGTTCGTCACCGAGGAGATTTGCGCCAAGACGCTGCCGAAGGTGGAGGACGGCGTGGTGCGCTGCGCGCATCTGACGAAAGCGGGCGAAGAGGTCGACGTCGCGCTCGCCTTCTTTGCCGATGCGATCAAAGAGAACCCGCGCGACGCGACGGCGATGAACTATCGCGGCATCTTGTTCGCGCGGCGCGGCGAGAACGACAAGGCGATCGCCGAACACACGGCCGCGATCAAGGCCGATCCCGACGACTATTGGGCGTTCGTGTTTCGCGGCGAGGTCTATCGGAAGCTGGGCAAGAAAACGGAAGCCGAGGCCGACTTCCGCTCGGCGCTTGGACGCAATCCCGGCGACACGCAGACGGTGGCGCGGCTGAAAGCTGCGCTCACCGCATTGGGCGTGGAACCCTAAGGCGCGCGGGTGAAGCGCGAGATTGGGCCTGCCGGCGTCGCCATGCTCAGCGCGATCACGCGTCCGCCTTGGCGTTCGAACTGCGCGTGCACCAGCGGATCGAGCAGCGACACGAACACGTCGGCGGCGACCGGCCTGAGCGGCGTCGCGCGGCGTCCTTGATGCAGCACGAGCGTGCCGTTCTCCGCCGTCACGTTCGCTTCGCCGCCATAGCTGCCGGTGTAGGCGCCTAGGTCCACGCGCATCACCGGCGCTTGGCGATCAGCGAGGAGCCAACGCAGTTCGGCGGCGTCGGGGCCTTGCGCGGTGCCAAGCAAGCGCTGCAACGCCACGTCTTGCGCGCGGTTCAGCGCATCGGCGGAGGCGACCGGCACATCCGGCTGCACGCCGGCCCCTTCCCAGTTCGTCTTGGTGATCGGGTTCTTCGGCGCGCCGACCGAGACGAACACGGCAAAGCCGCCGCCGACGCGGATGAAGCCGCCGGGGTTCGCGCGTCCGTTCGTGGGCTCGCCCACGATCACGGCGCGCTTGGCCGCTTGCAGCGTGTACGGGAACGACTCCGATGCGGAGCCGGTGCCGCCGTTGACGAGGATGTAGAGCGGCACGTCCAGGCGGCGCGGGCCGGTTGGATCGACGACCGGGGCTTCGCTGCCGGTTCCGCCGCGCGAATA
>JBKJZU010000198.1:0-2538 GCA_046715015.1 Micropepsaceae bacterium | reverse complement strand
CCGGACCCCACTACCGTATGAAGGACGTCCTCGTTCCGGACATCGGCGACTTCAAGGAGGTCGAGGTCGTCGAGCTCCTGGTGAAACCCGGCGATACGGTCGCCAAAGAGCAATCGCTCGTGTCGTTGGAGTCTGACAAGGCGACGATGGAAATTCCCTCACCCGAGGCCGGCGTGGTGAAGGAACTGAAGGTAAAGATCGGTGACAAGGTCTCGCAAGGGTCCATCCTTCTCGCGCTCGAGCCCGCCGACGCGGCGCCGGCGGCGTCGGTCGAAAAGGCACCGGAAGCGACCAAGCCCGCTGCAAAGGAACCTGAATCGAAGGCACTCGAAGCGAAAGCGGCGCCGTCCGTGGTCACTCGCGTCGAGCCCGTTCCTTCCGAACCGAAGGACGCGGTAGCGTCGCTGCCGCACGCGAGCCCGTCCATCCGGAAATTCGCGCGTGAACTCGGCGTGGACCTCGCTCGCGTGCAAGGCAGCGGGCCGAAGGGAAGGATCCAGAAGGAGGATGTGCAGTCCTACGTGAAGGGCGCGCTGGCTGGAAAGCCGGCGCTCGCCGCCGCCCCTGCCGGCAAGGGTGGCGGACTGGATGTGCTGGCATGGCCGGACGTGGATTTTGGCAAGTTCGGCCCGATCGAACTGAAGGCGCGTTCGCGCATCAAGAAGCTCTCGGCCGCCAATCTGCACCGCAACTGGGTGATGATCCCGCACGTCACGCAGACCGACGAAGCCGACATCACCGAACTCGAGGCGTTCCGCAAGTCGAATACCGCGGAAACCGAGAAGCAGGGCTTCAAGCTGACGATGCTCGCGTTCCTGATCAAGGCAAGCGTGACCGCATTGCGGGAGTTTCCGGATTTCAACGCCTCGCTGGACAAGACCGGCGAGAACCTCGTGTTGAAGAAGTATTTCCATATCGGCGTGGCGGTCGATACGCCCGAGGGCCTAATGGTCCCCGTGGTGCGCGATGCCGACCGCAAAGGCGTCTTTGACCTGGCGCGCGAGCTTGCGAATATCTCCAAGCTTGCGCGCGACAAGAAACTCAAGGCCGGCGACATGCAGGGCGGCACGTTTTCGATTTCGAGCCTGGGCGGCATCGGCGGCGGCGCATTTACGCCGATCATCAACGCGCCGGAAGTCGCGATCCTCGGCGTGTCGAAATCGATGATGCGGCCGTTTTGGAACGGCAAGGAATTCACGCCGCGGCTGATCCTGCCCCTTTCGCTCTCCTACGATCATCGGGTAATCGACGGCGCGATGGCCGCGCGCTTTACGACCTATCTCTCCAACGTGCTCTCCGACATCCGCCGGACTTTGCTGTGACGGCGTCAGCCAAGTAACCCCGTGAGAGCCCGTGACGCGACGTGAACTGGTTCTACGTCTCCTGGCTATCAGCGTAGCGGTGACGGCGCATGCGGAGGCACAGACGGCCGCACTGCCTCTGCCCCTCGTGATCTTCGTCTCCGGTGGAGATGAGGCGAGCGCTCGACCGTTTGTGGAAAGCTTTCGCCAGGGAATTCGGGAATTCGGGCAGAAGGAAGACGGTAGTTTTCGCCTGGGAATTCGGTATGCGAACAGGGATTTGACTCGTATGCCCGGCTTGATCCGCGATGCAGTGACCGACCGTCCCGCGGCGCTCGTTGTCACGGGGCTGACTGCCGTCCGCCACGCCCGCGACGCGACTAGCACCGTGCCCATCGTCGTTGCCAGCTCGAGCGATCTGGTGGAGGCCGGCTTCGCCAAGAGTTACGCGCGTCCGGGCGGGAACATCACCGGCCTCAGTGATCTCGCGGACGAGCTTGCCGCCAAACGTCTCGAGCTGATCAAGGAGACACTGCCGAAAGCCTCGCGCGTCGTCCTGCTCGTCAACCCGGACTTTCCCGCCACAGCGAAGATCGAGCGCCGTGTGCGCACTGCAGCAAGCGCGCTCGGGATCGAAGTAAGTCGACTGGATGCAAAAGATCCGGCCTCTCTCTTTTTGGCGCTTGATTCTCTCGATAAGAGACGCCCCGACGCTGTGTTGATCGGTGGCGACGCGCTTTTCGTTCAGAGGGCGCAGGAACTCATCGACCGAACTAGAGCCTCGCGTATCCCGGTGATTCACTATTGGACGGGAACCGCGGAAATGGGGGCACTTTTCAGCCATCAGGCGGACATCCTTTATAACTTTCGCCGCGCCGCCTACTACGTGGACCGGATCCTGAAAGGCGCGAAGCCGGGCGACCTGGCCATAGAGCAGCCGACCCACTACGAGTTGGTAGTGAACAAGAAAGCCGCGAAGGAACTCGGGCTGACGATTCCGCCCGCGGTCCTTTTGCGAGCGGACAGAGTGATTGAATGATTCGCAGCGTCGACTTTCAAGAAAATGCCAAAAATCGTTGAAGTAAGAGTTCCCGACATCGGCGACTTCAAGGACGTCGAGGTCATCGAAATCCTCGTCAAGCCCGGCGATACGGTGGCCAAGGAGCAATCGCTGGTATCGCTCGAATCGGACAAAGCGGCGATGGAGATCCCATCGCCCGAGGCGGGCATGGTGAAG
>JBKJZU010000197.1:0-6559 GCA_046715015.1 Micropepsaceae bacterium | reverse complement strand
GGACGCTGCGCGTTGCCGTCGGGCATGTTCTCGACGAGGCCGCAGATACCGACGACGTTCGCCTTTGCCTTGCGGCCGGCGAGTGCGTGCATCAGTCCCGTGACTGCCGCCGCACCGCCCATGTCGTACTTCATCGCGTCCATGCCGGCCGCGGGTTTGATCGAGATGCCGCCGGTGTCGAACGTCACGCCTTTGCCGACGAAGGCGATGGGCTGTGCGTTTTTGTCCTTGGCGCCCTTCCACTGCATGACGAGCAACTGAGACTCGCGCTCGGACCCCTGCCCCACGCCCACGAGCGAGCCCATGCCGAGCTTCGTCATCTCCTTCTCGCCCAGCACTTCGACCTCAAGCCCCATGTCTTCGAGCTTGCGGACGCGCTTGGCGAATTCTTCCGGGTAGAGAACGTTTGGCGGCTCTGTCACCAGATCGCGTGCGTAGAAGATCGCGTTCGTGACCGCTTCGCCGGCACGCCAGGTCTTCTTCGCCTCGGCGGGATCGGCGGTCCCGACGTTGACCTTGGCCAGCGTCGGTTTGTCGGTCTTCTTTTGCGTCGTGCGATATTGATCGAAGCGGTAGCTGCGCAGGGCCGCGCCTTGCGCGACGCGGGCTGCGTGTTCGGCGTTTGCTTTGGGGGCGTGCAACAGCAGGGTTACGGTTTTCTCGCCGCTGGTCAGAAGTCGTGCGACGGCTGCAGAGCCCAAACTCTCGGCGGCAGCGCCGTCGAACTTGTCGGCCTTGCCCAGACCCACGATCAAGAGCCGGTCGAGCTCAATGCCGGCCGGTGCCAACAGCTCGACCACCTGCCCCCTGGCGCCCGTGAATCGGGCGGCCTTCATCGCGCGGGCGACGGCGCCTTTGGACTGTTTGTCGAGGTCGCCCAAATGGCCGCCCGCCGGCTCCTCGGTTTCGGTCGTGCCGACGACGAGCGTTCCTTCATCCGGGACCTCGGACTTCACAAAGTTGATTTGCATGGGTGGTTATCTCTTACCGGGAGCCTAGAACTGGCGCTAGAACGTTGCGTGGCGGAGGCGGCTCGGATACCAGCTTGTGCCTCCCCGCCTTCCTTCCGATTCCGACGATTTCGGCGTGCTGGTGGAACCGACAGGCGCGGGTTTGTACCGGGCCGGACGATCATTGTGAAGCGGCGGGCATCACCCCGCCAAGCAAGGTGCTAAGGCAGCCCATGTCCGGAATTCAAAATTACATGTTCCGGCAGATCACCGGGCCGCTTTTGTTCTTCACGTTCGTGCTGACGGGGGTGATCTGGCTGTCGCAGTCGCTGCGCATGCTGGATGTGGTGATCAATCAGAGCCAGTCGGTGGGCACGTTCATCTACCTCACGCTCCTTGGACTGCCGCAGCTGATGCCGTTGATCTTGCCGTTCGCGATGTTCTTTGCGGTGCTTTACGCGCTGAACCGCCTCTACACGGAGAGCGAACTCGTCGTGATGTGGGCGGCGGGCTTTAGCCGTTGGGTCGTTGTGTGGCCCATTCTGTTGATCGCGCTGGCGGTGACGGCAGTCGGTTATTTGTTCAGCCTCGTCGTGATGCCCGCCGGCATGCGCGAGATGAAAAATCGCGTCTTCGAAATTCGTGCCGACCTCGTGAACACGTTCGTGCGCGAAGGATCGTTCACGAACCCGATCAAGGGGCTGACCGTCTACGTCAGCGAGAACAATCCCGGCGGCGAAATTCGCGGCATCCTGGTGCACGACGCACGCAACCCGAAGGGTATCGCGACTTACATGGCGCAGAGCGGCCTGCTTGCGAACACGCCGACTGGACCCCGGCTCATCATGCACCAAGGCAACGTGCAGTGGCTCGAGGGTGGCGAAGGCCGGCTGAAGATCCTGAACTTCGAACGGTACACGTTCGATCTCAGTCAATTCGACAAAGGCCAAGGCGGGCGCGTCCCAGAGGTAGCCGAAATGTGGCTACATCAGCTGCTCAATCCTCAAACGACAGTTCCCGAGAAGCAGCGAAAAAAATACATCGCGGAAGCGCATAGCCGATTGAGCGGTCCGCTCTACGCCATTCTGTTTGCTTTGATCGCGGTCGTGGCCCTGGTGGGCGGCAATTTTAACCGGCGCGGCTATGCCGGGCGGATCGGGATTGCGTTCCTAGCGATGTTTGCGGCGCGCCTGCCAGGCTTTGCTTTTCAGCAATGGACCGCGTCGAACGCGGATATGGCGGTTACGATGTATGCCTGGCCGACCCTTTGGATCGTGAGCCTGCTCTTCGTGTTGATCCATCCCCGGTTCGAGGTGCTGCGCAAGGGCAAGATGGCCGAGCCCGTAGCGGAGGATGCCCGATGAATTTCGGCTGGACGATGTCGAAGTATCTCGCGAAGCAGTTCGTATTCAGCGTCGCCTTGGTGTTCGGCGTCTGCGTCACGCTCGCCTTCGTCATCGACATCGTGGAGTTGCTGAACCGCACGGCGGGCCGGGAAAGCGTTCCGCTGATGACGATCGTTCGCATGGCGCTGCTGAAGCTGCCGAACCTGACTGAAAAGATGATGCCGTTCGCAGTCTTGTTCGGCGCGATCTGGTGTTTCGCACGGCTGACGCGCAATCAAGAGCTTGTGGTCGCGCGGGCGTCGGGCGTGTCGGCGTGGTTGTTCCTGGCCCCTGCCCTGGTCACGGCGCTTCTGATCGGCGTGTTCATGACCACGGTCTACAATCCGTTCGCGGCCACGCTGATCTCGTACTACGAGGAGTTGGAGGCGCGGCATATCCGGGGCAAGCCTTCTCTGCTTGCCGTCTCCGCGAACGGGCTCTGGCTCCGCCAGGGCGACGAGAAGGGCCAGACCGTCATTCACGCGCTGCATGTGTCCGACAGCGGCCTCAAGCTGCAGGACGTGATCATGTTCATCTATGAGGGCGGAGAGCAGTTTCGCGGCCGAATCGACGCCGGCGCTGCGGTGCTCTTGAAGGACAAGTGGCACCTGGAAAAAGCTTGGGTCACAGGTCCGGACCGTCCAGCTGTGTTCTATCCGTCACTCGACGTCAAAACGTCGTTAACTCCGGACCAAATTCAAGAAAGCTTTGCAACCCCTGATACTATCGCGTTTTGGGACCTTCCCGGCTTCATTGCACAGGCCGAAGCAGCCGGGTTTTCTGCGACAAAACATAGGCTTCACTACCATGCCTTGCTTGCGGCCCCGATGCTGTTGTGCGCTATGATATTCGTCGCGGCGGCATTCTCGCTTCGGCTGGCGCGTCTAGGGGGGGCTGCGAGGCTCATACTCTCAGGCGTACTGACTGGATTCTTGCTGTACTTCTTCACGGACGTGACACACGCCCTGGGGATGTCTGGCACGGTTCCTGTGGCCTTAGCGGCGTGGGCGCCCGCTACGACTGCGTTGTTGTTTGGTATGGCGTCATTGTTCAATCAGGAGGACGGATGAAGGTTGCGTATCGCCTCATCGCCGGTCTTCCGATTCTGTTTTCAACAGCCTCCCTTGCCGCTGCCGCGCCTGTCGTGTTGCCGCTTACCGGGTTGATGGCGGATGAGCCTGCTGCCGCCACGACGCAAGAACCGACGGCTGAGAAGAAACAGGAAGTACTGATCCGCGCCGACAAGATGACCTACGACGCGAACACCAACGTCGTCACGGCGGAAGGCAACGTCGAGGTTACATACGGCCCGCGCACGCTGCTGGCCGAGAAGCTCTCCTACAATCAAGAAACCCGCATCGTGATCGCCGAAGGCAACGCGACGATCCGCGAAGCAAACGGCACGACGCTGTCCGGCAACCGCATGGAAATCACGGACGACATGCGGGAAGGCATCATCGAGAGCATGAACGTCGTCATCGCCGGCCGCGGCCGGTTAGCGGCGGCGCGCGCAACGCGCACCGGCGGCACCGTGATGACGCTGGAGAAGGCTGCCTATACCACTTGCGAACCTTGCAAGGAGGATCCGTCCAAGGCGCCGACGTGGCAGATCAAAGCGTTCCGCGTGATCTACAATCAGAAAAAAGCGCGCGTCGAATACGAAGATGCGTTCTTCGAAGTGTTCGGCGTTCCGATCGCCTACCTCCCCTATTTCTCGCACTCCGACCCCGAAGCGCCGCGCGCATCGGGTTTCTTGGTTCCCAATGTGGGCCATTCGACGGATATCGGCTACTTCGCCGAGGTGCCGTACTACTTCGCGCTGGATCCGAGTTACGATCTGTTGCTGTCGCCGATGTACACGGAGAACGACGGCGCGTTGCTCAAGAGTGAGTGGCGTCAGCGCGTCACGGACGGGCAGTATTACATCCAAACCAGCGGCCGGTACGGCCAACCCCGAGACCGTTTCGGCGCGGAGTACGGCGACGAGACGCTGCAAGGCCACGTGTTCGGCCAAGGACGGTTCCAGATCGACGATGTTTGGCGCTGGGGCTACGACGCAGAACTCACGTCGAACGACACCTACCTCAAGCGGTATGACATTTCGCCGAAGGATCGACTCGTCAACAACCTCTTCATCGAGGGCATCGACGGGCGTTCGTATGCCGCCGTGAACGGTTGGTACTTCCAAGGGTTGCGCGAAAATGACGATCCCGGCCTAACACCACTGGTACTGCCGCTCGTCGAACTGGAATATGTGCCGGACGAGACGGTGCTCGGCGGGCGGTTCCAGATGCTCGGCAACGCGCTTTATCTGCATCGCGGCGAGGGTCGCGATACGGCGCGCGTTTCGTCGACGGCATCGTGGAAGCTGCCCGTCACGACAACGGGCGGGCATCTGTTCACGTTCTTCGCCAACTTACGCGCGGACGCCTATCACGTGACCGATACCGGCTTGAGCGGCACAGACGAGCAATCCGTCGGGCGCGTGCTGCCGACCGCAGGCGCCGAGTGGCGCTATCCGATGATACGCACGGATTGGGGCTGGAAACAGGTGATCGAGCCGATCGTGCAAGTGATCGGCGCTCCCTACGGCGGCAACCCCGTCGAAATTCCGAATGAAGACAGTGCTGCGTTCGAGTTCGACGAGACCAACCTGTTCTCGGTCAACAAGTTCCCGGGCCTCGACCGTTGGGAAACGGGGCCGCGCGTGAACGTCGGCTTCCGCGCCGCCGCGTACTTCGACGAAGGGTTCGTCGAGGCGATCGTCGGCGAGAGTTTCCGCTTTCACGAGGACGACGCATTCACCGAGCAATCGGGCCTTCGCAATCAACAATCCGATTATGTCGGCCGCCTGATCATTCAGCCGGAAGACAACATCCGCCTCGTCCACCGCTTCCGCATCGACCAGACCGCGCTCCGTTATGAACGCAACGAAATCTATCTCGATGCGTTCGATCCGGAACTCTATACGTTGCGGGTGGGCTATCTGTTGCTGGAGCCGGAACCGCTGATTCCGCAACAGCGCGAAGAAGTCTCGCTGGAAGGCCGTATTCGCACGATCGAGCATATTTGGTTGCGCGCGTCCGGCCGGCGCGACTTGGCCGACGAGCAAATGATCGAAAGCAAGTTCGGCATCTCGTACGAGGACGACTGCGCGGAGTTCGGCCTGGACTTCCGCCGCCGGTTCACCCGCGACCGCGACATCGAGCCCTCATCCTCGTTCCTGTTCACGTTCCGTCTGAAAGGCGTGAATTGAGGCCGGAATCGGGCGGTTCGAGCCTGGCGTAACCACCATTGATCGGCCTCAAGAAGTGGTTATTCTCCCGGACGTTGTGACGGGCCCAAGCGGTTGAGTCGTTCGCCGCCGCGCGGTGCCCTCGTCAGTTGCTCTCGTTTCGCGGATTTTGCGATGTCTCCTCGTTCCTCGTCTTTCACACTTCGTTTCGCCGGTGCCGTCGGCTTTTGTGCGGCGGCGATGCTCGCCATCTCCGGCGATCACTCCAATGCCGCGGGCGCGACGCAAGAACCGCGCACGATGCGTGCTGCAGCCGTCGTCAACGACATCATCATCTCCACTTACGATGTCGAACAACGCATCAAGCTCGTGATGATCACGTCGAACGCGCAAGGCGCCGAAGCGGCGAAGCGATTGCGGCCGGAAGTGTTGCGCCAACTGGTCGACGAACTTTTGCAGCTGCAAGAAGCGCAGAAGGCGAACGTGAAGATTACCGCCGACGATCTGGACAAGAACTTCAAGAGGATCGCGCAACAGAACAACACGTCGACCGATTCCATAAACAAGATGCTGGACGACGCCGGGATCGCGCGCGCCACCCTGCAAAACCAGCTGAAGGCCGACCTTGCGTGGCAGAAGCTGATTCAGGGGCGACTTGCGCCGCGCGTGACGGTGTCGGACGAAGAAGTCGAGCAGGCTTTCCTGCAGGCGACGGCGGCTGCATCCCAGACGCAGTACTTGGTGTCAGAGATCTTCATCGCGGTCGATGTTCCCGAAGCCGAAGAACAAGCAAGGAAGAATATTCAGAGCATCTTGGGTCACCTGCGCGGCGGCGCGACCTTCTCGGCGATTGCGCGTCAATTCAGTCAATCCACAGCTTCGGCCAGGAACGGCGGCGACATCGGCTGGGTCGGCGAATCCGACGTGCCCACAGCGGTCGCTGAGGCTCTGCGAAAGATGTCGCCCGGCGGTATCTCGGAGCCGATCCG
>JBKJZU010000196.1:0-5239 GCA_046715015.1 Micropepsaceae bacterium | reverse complement strand
TAGGTCGCGAGCGAGTTGATTAGACCGATGTTCGGGCCTTCCGGCGTTTCAATCGGGCAGATGCGGCCGTAGTGGGTCGGGTGAACGTCGCGGACTTCGAAGCCCGCACGTTCGCGCGTCAGACCGCCCGGCCCGAGCGCCGAGAGACGACGCTTGTGCGTGATCTCGGAGAGTGGGTTGGTTTGATCCATGAACTGCGAGAGCTGCGACGAGCCGAAGAACTCGCGCACGGCGGCGGCCGCGGGCTTCGCGTTGATCAGGTCGTGCGGCATGACGGTGTCGATTTCGACCGACGACATGCGCTCCTTGATCGCGCGTTCCATGCGCAGCAGGCCGACGCGGTATTGGTTCTCCATCAACTCGCCGACGGAGCGCACGCGACGGTTCGCCAGGTTGTCGATATCGTCGATTTCACCCTTACCGTCGCGCAGGTCGTGCAACACCTTCACGACAGTGAGAAGGTCTTCCTTGCGGAGCGTGCGCTGGGTATCCGGCGCATCGAGGCTGAGGCGCGAGTTCATCTTCACGCGGCCGACGGCCGAGAGGTCGTAACGTTCGGAGTCGAAGAACAAGCCGTTGAACAGCGTCTCAGCCGTGTCCAGGGTCGGCGGTTCGCCCGGACGCATGACACGGTAGATGTCGATCAGCGCCTGCTCGCGCGACTGGTTCTTGTCGACGGCAAGCGTGTTGCGAATGAAACTGCCGGTGTTGATGTGGTCGATGTCGAGCAGCGCGAGTTCGTCGAAACCCGCGTCGTCGAGTTCTTCGAGCAGTTGTTCGGATACTTCGTCGCCGGCTTCAGCGTAGATTTCGCCGGTCTCGCCGTTGACCATGTCGAGCGCGAGATAGCGGCCGAAAAGTTCTTCGCTCGGGACGAGCAATTGCTTCAGGCCCTCCTCCGCGAGCTTGCGGGCGCCACGCGGCGTCATCTTGCGGCCGGCCTCGATCACCACTTCGCCGGTCTTGGCGTTCTTTAGGTCGTGGACGGGCTTCAGGCTGCGCATGCGCTCGGCGTCGAACGGCGTGGTCCAGCCGTCCTTCGCCTGCTTGAACATGACGGTGCGATAGAATTGGCTGAGTATCTCTTCGCCGGTAAGGCCGAGCGCGAACAGCAACGTCGTCGCCGGCAGCTTGCGGCGGCGGTCGATACGGACGTGCACGATGTCCTTCGCGTCGAACTCGAAGTCGAGCCACGAACCGCGATAGGGAATCACGCGGGCGCCGAACAACAGCTTGCCCGAGGAGTGGGTCTTGCCCTTGTCGTGGTCGAAGAAGACGCCCGGCGAGCGGTGCATCTGGCTGACGATCACGCGCTCGGTCCCGTTCACGATGAACGTGCCGAGTTCGGTCATGAGCGGCATGTCGCCCATGTAGACGTCTTGTTCTTTGATGTCCTTGACGGATTTCGCCTGGGTTTCCTGATCCACCTCGAACACGATGAGGCGAAGCTTCACCTTCAACGGTGCCGCATACGTCATGCCACGCTGGCGGCATTCGTCGACATCGTATTTCGGTTCTTCGAATTCGTAGTGCACGTATTCGAGGCGCGAGACCTCCGCGAAATCGGTGATCGGAAACACCGAGCGGAACACCGCTTCTAGACCCTTATTGTCACGCGCATCGGGCTTTCCGTACATCTGCAGGAACTGCGCGTATGACTCGCGCTGCACCTCGATGAGGTTCGGTAACTGCGCGACTTCGGCAATACGTCCGAAAGTCTTGCGTACCCGTTTGCGATCCGTGAACGACAACGCCATGATTGATCCCTAAATCCCGTCTCGTCTTCGTCGCTCTCTTGTTTCTTCTCGCTGACCGCGCTGAGAGCTTGGCGGTGCGATAAAACGGCCTCACCGCCCGCGGGAAGTTCCCGCGGACGGTGCAACGTCACAGTGTTTTTGCGGGTTGAAACACCCCCGCGTATTACTTCAGCGCGACCTTCGCACCTTCGGCTTCGAGCTTCTTCTTCCACTCTTCGGCCTGGGTCTTCGGCACGTCGCCCTTCACTTCTTTCGGCGCAGCTTCGACGAGGTCCTTGGCTTCCTTCAGCCCGAGGCCCGTGAGTTCACGCACGACCTTAATGACGTTGATCTTCTTGTCGCCGGCAGCTTCGAGGACGACGGAGAATTCCGTCTTCGCCTCTGCCACTGCCGCCGCCGGACCCGCCGCCGCTGCCGCAACGGCAACCGGCGCCGCAGCCGAAACGCCCCACTTCTCTTCGAGAAGCTTGGACAGTTCGGCCGCTTCCATGACGGTCAGGGTCGAGAGTTCATCAACGATTTTTTCGAGTTTGGACATGTATGCGTTCCTTTGATGCTTTCAATCTTGAGACATTCGTCAGTTCGTTATGCGCTCTTGTTGGCATAAGCGCCGACCACGCGGGCGAGTTGCCCGGCCGGTGCTTGCAGAATGCTGGCAACTTTCGTCGCCGGCTGTTTCAGCATGCCTGCGAGGCGCGCTCTGAGTTCGTTGAGCGACGGCAACGAAGCCAAGGCTTCGACGCCCTTCGCGTCCAAGAACTGGTTGCCAACGACGCCACCAAGGATGACGAACTTGGCGTTCGTCTTGGCGTATTCGTAGGCAGCCTTTGGAGCGGCGATCGGGTCGGCGGAGACGGCGATCCCAGTCGGACCTTTCAAGAGGTCCTGCATGGGTTTTGCCATCGTGCCTTCCGCAGCACGCTTTGCGAGACGATTCTTGGAGATCTTGAAATCTGCTCCAACCGCCCGCATCTGCGCCCGTAGCTTCGACATGTCAGCCACGGTCATGCCTTGATAGCGCGCAACAACGACGACAGCAGCGTTGCCAAACTTCTCGTTCAGCTCGCTGATGACTTCGGCTTTCTGCGTTCTATCCATTTTAGCTCCTGTTTGGGTTGTCTAAGGCCGGGATTGTCGCCCCGCCCTTCCCTTCGTCAAAAGTTCCTGTCCCAAGAGTTCGAAGCACTTGCGCACTCAACTCCTGTCTATGCGGGCTTTCCATGTTTGAGCCCTTTCGGGCGCCTGCAGTCTCGGACAGGCGGAAGCGACGTCGCTTCCGTCCACCGGCGGTGCCGCCGGATTCTCAAATCTCCTATGCCCCCATCACGGTCGAGGTTTCGATCGTGACGCCCGGACCTTGCGTCGAAGAGATCGCCATCTTCTTCAGATAGTTCCCTTTCGCGGCGGCCGGTTTCGCCTTCATGACGGAGTCGAAGAAGGCGCGGATGTTTTCGATCAGCGCGGTCTCGCTGAAGCTCGCCTTGCCGACGCCTGCGTGAATGATGCCTGCCTTCTCTGCACGGAATTCGACCGCACCGCCCTTGGCGTCTTTCACCGCTTTCGTTACGTCCATCGTCACGGTGCCGACCTTCGGGTTCGGCATCAGGCCGCGCGGACCCAAAACCTTGCCGAGACGGCCGACGAGGCCCATCATGTCGGGCGTCGCGATCAAACGGTCAAAGTCGATCTTGCCGCCGTTCACGGCGTCGAACAGATCTTGTTCGCCAACGATGTCGGCGCCTGCGTTCTTTGCTTCCGTTGCCTTCGCGCCCTTCGCGAACACCGCGACGCGCAAGTTCTTGCCCGTGCCGTTCGGCAAGTTCACGACGCCGCGGACCATTTGGTCAGCATGGCGAGGATCGACGCCGAGGTTCATCGCGACTTCGATAGTCTCGTCGAACTTCGCCTTCGCGCGTTCTTTGACCATCTTCACCGCATCGGCGAGTGGGTATTGCTTGCGCGAGTCGACGCCGTTGCGGGCCGCCATCAAACGCTTGCCTTCTTTCGGGGCCTTCTTCTTTTTTGCATCAGCCATGGCGCTTACCCCTTAACCTCAAGACCCATCGAACGCGCGGAGCCGGCAATGATTTTCATCGCGGCCTCGATGTCGTTCGCGTTCAGGTCCTTCATCTTCACCTCGGCGATCTTGCGTAGATCGGCCTGCGTGACGGAACCCTTCGGTTCGAGCCCCGGCTTCTTTGAGCCGCCGTCGATCTTCGCCGCCTTCTTCAAGAGGAACGACGCCGGCGGCGTCTTCATTTCGAGCGAAAAGGACTTGTCCTGGTAATACGTGATGATCACCGGGATCGGCATGCCCTTCTCGAGTTCCTGCGTACGTGCGTTGAACGTCTTGCAGAACTCCATAATGTTCAGGCCGCGCTGACCCAGCGCAGGCCCGATCGGCGGCGACGGATTGGCCGCCCCTGCCGGTACTTGGAGCTTGATCTGCCCCATCACTTTTTTCGCCACGAGTTTTTCTCCTTCTCACTGGCTTAGCGGTTCAACGGTCCGGACTTTCGCCCTCGCCTCCCGCGACAAACGCCCTTCGATCGGCTTTACAGCTTTTCGACTTGAGCGAAATCCAATTCCACCGGCGTTGCACGACCGAAAATCGACACAGCGACCTTGAGCCGCGAGCGACCTTCGTCAATTTCCTCGACGGTGCCGTTGAACGAGGTGAACGGGCCGTCGGCCACACGCACTTGTTCACCGATTTCGAAGGTGACGGCGGGCTTCGGATGTTCGACGCCCTCCTTCACCTGGTTCAGAATGCGATCGACTTCCGCCTGGCTGACCGGGATCGGCTTCGATCCGGAGCCGAGGAAGCCTGTCACTTTCGGCGTGTTCTTCACGAGGTGATAGGCCTCGTCCGTCAGGTGCGCCTTCACGAGCACGTAACCCGGGAAGAACTTGCGTTCGGCATTCACCTTCTGGCCGCGGCGGACTTCGACCACTTCTTCGGTCGGGACCAACACCTCTTCGAACAGATCCGACAGGCCGTGCTGCAGAGCCTGTTTCTTGATTTCTTCGGCCACCTTCTTCTCGAAGTTCGAGTAGGCGTGGACGATGTACCAGCGCGCCGGTGTGTTTGCTTGGGTTTGGACCATCGGCGTTACACCAAGCTCAAAACGTATTTCACGAGCGTCGACAGCGCGAAGTCGACGAGCGCGAAGAAGACGATCGACATCGCGATCATGATGAAGACGGCGATGGTCGTGACGCGCGTTTCGGCGAGCGTCGGCCACGTGACCTTCGATCCTTCTTGGCGCACCTGCGCGAAGAACTCAGGCCCCTTGGTGATCCACGAGAAGAATCCCGCGCGCGGCGGCGCCGGTTCGACGGCCTTGCCGCCGCCTCCACCACCAGTCGCGTTCTTCTTCTCATCCGCCATCGTCTTCATTAGCCTTCGTCGCTTTCTGCGTGCTTCTCTGCTTCTTCACGTCGTGGCAGGGGCGGAGGGACTCGAACCCACGACCCTCGGT
>JBKJZU010000195.1:0-4709 GCA_046715015.1 Micropepsaceae bacterium | reverse complement strand
CGGGATCGAGACCGTCGAGCCTGAGGCCGAGACGTCGACCATGCGGGTGAAGTGGATCTTGTTCGAGGCGACGACGATGAGTGCCTTACCGTCGGTCGGCGCGTTGATCTTGATGCGCGCGCTGTCGCCGGAAGCGTAGAGCTGCTTATCCGCCGTCACCGCGACGCGGTCCGGACGATCGTTCGAAGCACCCGAGCCCCAGCCCGACCAGAAGCGGTAAGACGTGCTGGCGCCGCTTGCGCCGTCGGCCACCGTCAGGCGGTAGGAGCCCCACGGCAGCGCCTTCGTCACTTTGAAGACCTTGCCGGCCGAGAGGTCGGTCTTGCCGCCCGCCACGATGCGGTCGTTGACGACGCGTTCGTACTTCCAATCGTTGTCGACCTGGTACCAGCGGTAGTCCACGTCTTCGTTGACGAGTTCCCAGGTGACGTTCGCGACTTGCTTGAAGCGGCCGTCGGCATCGACCGCGACGACGTCGAGGTTTGCCGGCGTGTTTTCCTGCACCGAGTCGTATTCGAACGCGGGGCGGATCCCGATCATCGTGTCGCGCGTGCGGACGGGCAGCGAGACTTGATCGGAGGTCGTGCGGCCACCGGGTTCGAAGATGGCGATGTTGATGTCGGCCTTGAGTGGCAGCGACGTTTCTTTCAGTTCGTCGATTGCAGCAGTCGCTTGCGTCTTACCGGTGGCGTCCGTCTCAGGCACGTTCATGGTCACTTGCGTGCCTTCGAACGTGTCGTCGACTTTGCCGAAGCGGTAGCCTTTCAGCGCGGCCACGCCTGCGAACGGCGTCGAGTCGCTGGTGATCGTCATCGTGCCTTCGCCGCCGAGGCCTGTTGCCGGGGCGCCGTAGAGGAAGCGGCCGTTGACGTCGATGACGGCTTGGCTGCCCGGACGCAGAATCTTTTGCGCGGGCTTCAGTTCGACTTTCAGCTTTTGCGGCACGAAGTCTTGCACGTCGAATGCGACGCGGCCGACGGGACTGCCTTTCGGGTCGATGAAGGCTGCTACTTGCCAGCGGCCGCGCGGGGCGGTGTTCGTGAGCGCGACCGGCGAGGCGATGCCGCCGGCCTGCAAATCCTTCACGACCCACTTCTTCGCTTCCAAGCCGTCGGGACGCGAGAGCACGAAGTTCAACTGCACGTCGCCGAGCGCTTTGCCTTGCTGGTCGCGCAGCATCGTCGTGACGTTGACCGTCTCACCCGGGCGATAGATGCCGCGGTCGGTGTAGAGATAGGCGTCGATCATGTCCGGCGAGGCGCGGCCATCGACGCCGCGATCCGTCAAGTCGAACGCCGGACGGCGCAGGTCGAGGAACGTGAAGTCGTTGCCGGCGCCATAGGCCATGACGACCACGGGTTCGGAGCCGCCGGTGCCGCGTGTGACCGCTGCATCGAACTGCGCGCGGCCGTCGGTACCGGTCGTGCGCGTGACGAGTTCTTCGTTGTTGCGCGCAACCAGCGTCAGCTTCACGCCGGAGATGGGTGCCGCGGTGCGCAGCGAGCGGACAAAGACGTTCAGGCCGTCTTTGCCTTTGAACGTCGTGAGCGCGAGATCGGTGGCGATCACGAACTGCGCCGACTTCGGCTTCCAGTCGACGTTTTCTTCGGTCGAGGATTTGTCGGCGGCGTCTTGCGCGATGACGAGATAGGCGCCGTTCGACATTTGCGGCAGCGCCTTGCGGATCGGGAACAGCGTGATCGCTTCGTCGTTGCGGCGGTTGCCCGGAACCTTCAGCTGACCGGTCCACACGACCGTGCCTTGCTCGCCTTCGATGTTGTTGCGTTCGTAGTCGTAGAACTCGCGTTGATCGACGACGCCGGTCTGGAGTTGCGACAGCAGACGATCGCCGACGCGCACGACCTTCACGTCGAGGTTCGCCACGTTGACGGTCGTGATCGGCACGCCGTCGGCGTTTTCGCGCGGCAGGACAAGGCCGTTGCCGAAGCGCACGAGTGCCGGCTTGTCGCGCAGTTCGACGGGCAGCGATTCGGCTTTCGTCAGCTTCTCTTGGTCTTTGCCGGCGAGCTTGAGCGCGGGGAGGCCGGGCTTCAGTTCCAACTGATACGTCTGACCGAACGCCAGACCTTGGATGCAGAGGCGATCTTCGCTGACGCGCAGAGCGAAGGTCGCTTCGGGATCGAACTTCAAATAGTCCTGGTACTTCGTGGCGCCGGTGTTATCGAGTTTGCGCGTGAAGACGAGACAGGCTTCCGGTTCGTCGCCGGAGGTTTGCACCTCTAAACGGCGGAACGCGAAATAAGGCGCCAGTTCTTCCGGCGTTGCGGTGACGGGACCCGTCGTCGCGGTGGTGTCGCCGGGCGTGCCGGTGACCGTCGGCGTGTCGGCGACTTGGAATCCGCCTTCTTGTCCGACGTAGCGAACAGCCAAAAAGATCGCCGCCGTGAGAGCCACGACGACGGCAAGAACGATCAGCACGCGCTGCATTTGATTTGAGTCCCCGAAGTGTTCCCGGCGCTAAGGTCCGTTCGCGCCTTTGACGCCGCTTGTTAGCACATCATGACGGTATGCACAGGTCAGCGGTGGCCGTCACACTCTGCTGCCATCGTGTCGGCTTTGGGGCACAAGTTCGGGTTGTTTGAGGCATTTTTTCCCCCAAGCTTGTGCGTCGCAGCAAGGGGTGCGGTTCATCTTGGCCCTGGTAAGTTCCGCCGATGCGAATCAATGTTGCGGCGAACACCCTCCAGGTTGTTCACTCCGACGACTCTCGATGTGGTGCGGTTCTGGGACGTTTCATGCTTGATCAAGTTCGCGGTGCGCGCGGCTGGCTGACCTGTGCGCTTTTTTTGCTGTCGGCAGTACCGGCTTCGGCCGCGTGCGACACGTCGGACGCCCTGCGTCAGGCGGGCGGGTCGATCGATGCCGCCGCCACGCAGGCGTTTTACGACGCTTACGGGCCGGTCTGTGCCTGGGACGACAGCGATAGCCAAACGCTGATTTCCGTGCTGCAGATGGCGGGGGACCACGGGCTCGATCCCGAGATTTTTCACGCTTACGCGGCGACGCAAGCCACGATGGGCATGCGCGACGTGCTGTTGACGGACGGTGCCTTGAAATATGCCGCCGCCATGACGCGCGGGCTGACCGGCGAGCCGCCGTCCAAGACCGACATCGCCTATTCGCGCGCGGATGCCGAGTTCGTGGACGGGCTGATCGACGCACTGGGGGACGACGGCCTCACCCGCTGGCTCGATGCGCTGCCGCCCAGGTCCCAGCCTTACACCCAGTTGGTCGAGGGTTTGCGCATGTACCGCGCCGTCGATGCGGCGGGCGGATTCCCGATCCTCCCGGACAGTTTGGTCGCGAAGTCGAAGAGCAAGTGGCGGGACTACACGCTGCTGCGCCAACGCTTGGCGCTCGAAAGCGACATCGAGAACGACGACGGCTCGCCCGCGTTCGACGAGACGCTGCGGGCGGGGATCATCAGCTTTCAGGCGCGCAACGGGCTGCTGCAAGACGGGCGGATGACGTGGAAGACGCTGGAGCGGCTGAACGTTCCGGCGCGCCAGCGGGTGGAGCTGATTTCGCTGAACCTGGAGCGGCTGCGCGTGTCGGAACGCGAGACGCCGGAGACCCGGGTCGAGGTCAACATACCGGCCGCCACCGCCGTCTTTCACCGCAACGGGCAGATTGCGCTTTCCATGAACGCGGTGGTCGGCGCGGTGGGCCATGAGACGCCGACGCTGACCAGCACGATTGACACCGTGATCGTGAACCCGACGTGGACGGTGCCGCAGTCGATCATCAGGAACGAGATCACGCCGGCGCTCAAGAAGAACCCGAACTACTTGAAGAACAACCGCATGTACTGGGCGGGCGAGAATCTGGTGCAGGAGCCCGGCGCGCACAATTCGCTGGGCCGCATCAAGTTCGATTTCGCGAACCGCTATAGCGTCTATCTGCACGACACGCCGGCGCGGCGGCACTTCGCGAGCCCGGACCGTGCGCAGAGCCACGGGTGCGTCAGGCTTGAGGAGCCGTTGGAGTTGGCGACGCTGCTTCTGGAAAGCACGGAGAAGTGGGACAAGACCGCGCTGGAAGAGGCGATCGAGGCCGGCGCCACGCGGCGGATCGCGGTGGCCGAGCCGACGCCTGTCGTCCTCACCTATCGCACCGCGTTCGTTGACCCGGACGGCGGCGTCAACTTCCGTAACGACGTTTATGGCTGGGACACGAAACTCGCCGCCGCGATGGCGCAAAAGGCCGCCGCTATGGGGGCAGAGCCGACACAGTGGTAGGGCGACTTCGAGTCGCCTACTTGTGGCATCTGGCGAAATGTCGCTGCTCGTACTATTGGTGATTCAAGAGAAGTGACGTGGGGGCGGCGGGCACACAACCCGACTGCAAAAATCGAGTGCGGGCAAGCTTTTTTGCACTGGGGATGCTGATCCTCGCCGGTTGCACAACCACGGTTGTGAACACGACCGATTCGGCAACCGTTGCGCGTCATGAGGCGTTCAAGAGCGCCAACATCACGTTACCCATGGGCACGTTGGAAGCGGCCGATTGGACGCTGAGCCGCCCTGCGGCTTACGACCTTCTCGCCGCCGGCCAGTGGCGCGCGCTTGCCGACCTGGTGCAGCGCAAGGGCATCAACAACGACCTCGCCTGGTACTACCTCGGCCGCGCGGCCGAAGGGTTGGGCGATTCGAGTTTGGCGCGCACGTATTATCAGCGCAGCCTCGACC
>JBKJZU010000194.1:0-4070 GCA_046715015.1 Micropepsaceae bacterium | reverse complement strand
TCGAGGTCCACGGCAACGCCACCTACGCGAAGTGCCTCGCGTGCGGACTCCGCCACGAATTCCACGACATCGAACCGGCCTTCAAGAAAACCGGGGAGCCGCCGTCCTGCGTCGAGTGCAACGGCGTCGTAAAGTCGGCGACGATCTCTTTCGGCCAAGCGATGCCCGAGGAAGAGATGGAGCGTGCTGCAGACGCGGTCCTCGGCTGCGACCTGTGCCTTGCGATCGGCTCCTCGCTCGTCGTCTACCCGGCCGCCGGGTTGCCGATCGCCGCGAAACGCAACGGCGCGAAATTCGTGATTCTGAACCGTGACCCGACCGAACTCGACCATCTGGCCGATCTCGTCATCAACGCCGAAATTGGCCCCACTTTGGCAAAGGTTGTGGGCGTAAATTGACAGGCTTGGCGCGGGTCCGAATGGGGTGCTAAACCACCTCGAATCCCTCCATTCCAGGAAAGTAGCCCCCATGATTCCGCGGTATCGCCTCGACAAAGAAGAAGAGACCAAGACGCCGGAGCCGCCGCCCTTCACGGCCATTTCCCAGGCGCTCTACAAGTCGCGCACCGTGCTGATCTTCGGCGAAGTCGACATGAAGATGGCCGAGCGCGTGACCGCGAACCTGTTGGCCCTCTCTGCCGACGATCCGAACAAAGACATCAAGATCGTGATCCATTCCCCGGGTGGTCATGTGGAGTCGGGTGACACGATCCACGACATGATCAAGGCCCTTCGCCCGAAGATAAAGACGATCGCCACCGGCTGGGTCGCCTCCGCCGGCACACATATCTATCTCGGCGCCGACCGCGCGCATCGCTTCGCGCTGCCGAACACCCGTTTTATGATCCACCAACCGCTGGGCGGCATCCGCGGTACGGCCTCGGACATCGAGATCGAGGCGGAGGAGATCTTGAAGGCGCAAGACCGCATCAATCGCACGATCGCAGACGAAACCGGCCAACCGTTGTCGAAAGTGAAAGATGACACCGACCGGAACTTCTGGATGTCGTCGGAAGAGGCGAAAGCCTATGGCCTCGTCGGGCGCATCATCGAACGGGTCGACATGGCGTGACCGCCTGGTGGCAGGGCGCGGTTGTCTATCAAATCTACCCGCGCTCGTTCTGCGACGCGAACGGCGACGGCATCGGTGACCTGAAAGGCATCGAGTCGAAACTCGACTACGTCGCCTCGCTCGGCGTCGATGCCATCTGGCTGTCGCCGGTCCACCCGTCGCCGAACCGCGACTTCGGTTACGACGTCGCGGACTTCAACGGGGTCGAGCCCACGCTCGGCACAATGGCAGACTTCGAACGATTGATCGCCGAGGCGCACAAGCGCGGTCTCAAAGTCATCCTCGACGAAGTGCTGGCGCACACCAGCGACCAGCACGCGTGGTTCCAAGAAAGCCTAAAGTCGCGCGACAACCCGAAGGCAGACTGGTTCGTCTGGGCTGACCCGCGCGAAGACGGCACCGCGCCGAACAACTGGCTGAGTGTCTTCGGCGGCCCGGCCTGGTCGTATCATCCGGTCCGCCGCCAATATTACTTTCATAAATTCCTGAAGCAGCAGCCGAAGCTGAACTTGCGCAATCCCGGTGCGCTCGCGGCTGCGCTCGATGTGCTGAAGTTCTGGCTCGACCGCGGCGTCGATGGCTTCCGCCTCGACGTTGCGAACAGCTACTTCCACGACGATCAGCTGCGCGACAACCCCGCCGTACCGATGGATGATCGGACGAGCCACCATTGGGCGCACGCGCCGAACCTGCAGCGCCGCATCCGCGACTCGAACTTGGCCGAGAACCGCGAAGTCCTCGACAAGATCCGTGCCGTCGTCGACGCCTACGACAACCGTTTCGTCTTTGGCGAATTCTCGGAAGAGCCGAGCCTGCTCGGCCACTTTGCAGGCCGCGCCCACGGCTTGCACACCGGTTATACGTTCACGTTCCTCGAAGACCGCTCGTTCAAGCCCGACGTCTTCGCGAAACACTACGCGTTTCTCAGTGCCATCGACGGCCTCTGGCCGTGCGTGACGTTCTCGAACCACGACGTGCCGCGCGCCGTCACGCGCTATGGCCGCACGATGGAAGCAGACCCCGCGCTCGCCAAACTCGCCCTGACGCTCTTGATGACGCTCAAGGGCACGGTGCTGCTCTACCAAGGCGAAGAGCTAGGCCTCCCCGACGGCCCGATCGAGCGCCACCAAATCCGCGACCCCGTAGGCGAACTCTACTTCCCCTACGCGAAGGGCCGCGACCCTTGCCGTACGCCCATGCCCTGGGTCCAAGGCAAACCGAACCTCGGATTCAGCTACGGCGAACCCTGGCTACCGATGGCGCCAGCCCACGAAAACCTCGCCGCCGCAACGCAAGAACGCGACCAAGCCTCAACGCTCTGGTTCGCCCGCAACCTGATCGCACTGCGCAAGCAGCACCCGGCACTCGCGCTGGGCGACATGAACGTCATCGCAACAACCGACCAAGTCCTCGCCTTCGAACGCATCAGTGGCAGCGATCACATCGCTTGCGTGTTCAATTTGTCAAAATCCGAGACGACATTCCCATTCGATAAGACCGGCGAGGCGTTGCTGACAGTCGGCAGCGCTAGGCGGTCCGGCGGATCGCTGGAACTGGGACCACGCTCCGCCATCGTGATTTGATGGAGGTTCCATGCGTTGGATGGGCTGGCTGGTGGTGAGTGCGATCGGCTTCTACGTAGGCTGCATCTCGCTCCTCTACGTCTTCCAACGCGACCTCATGTATCGTCCCGACTCGATCCGGCGTGTCACGCCGTCTTACTACCCGATGCTCGCTGGTGTTCAGGAAGTCGAACTCACGACACCCGACGGCCTGCGCGTCTACGCTTGGTTCGCACCGCCGCCGGTAGACCGCCCGACTGTCGCGATCTTTCACGGCAACGGCGGTTCACTCAGAAGCCAGCGCTACCGCTTGAAATACTTCAAAGACGCGAACATGGGCGTCCTCGTGCTCGGCTATCGCGGTTACGCGGGCAGCGACGGCTGGCCGTCGGAGGATGGGCTCTACATCGACGCCCGCACCGCCCTCGATTGGTTGAACGCACAAGGCATCGCGGACGATCGGATTGTGATCTACGGCGAGTCGCTGGGCACTGGCATCGCCACAAAGGTGGCCGCCGAACGGGAGTTCGCCGCGGTCATTCTGGAGTCACCCTACACATCCACCGTCGATGTCGCTGCCGCGCGCTTCCCGTTCATGCCGGTGTCGTGGCTCATGAAGGATCGCTTCGAGTCCCTCACGCGCATCGCTCAGGTGCGCGAACCGCTACTCGTCATGCATGGCGAAGCGGACGAAGTGATCCCCCAATCGTTCGGCCGTCGCCTGTTCGAGGCCGCAAACGAACCGAAAGAGGGCTACTGGCCGAAGATGGCGGGACACAACAGCATCTTCGATCTCGGGGGCTTCTTGACCGCCGCTGAGTTCATCGAACGCCGCGTTAAGTAGCGAGCGCCTTCTCCGCCGCCTCGATCGGCAGCAGCACGCAGGTGTGGCGGCTCTTGTGATCGCGCACCGGTGCAAAAATCTCATAGACCGACCATTTGCCCGTGGGTGCCGCAGCACCTTCTTTGAGCATCGCCGTCACTTGCGCCTTCACGCGCGCCAAACCTTGTGCGTCCTCGCCGCCGGCCTTCGCCGCAATGATCGCCGCACTCGCCTGCGTCAGCACGCACGCCTTCGTGTCGTGCCGGCAGTCGGTGATCTCATGCGTCGGATCGACGGCGAACTCGATCGTGACCTTGTCGCCGCACATTGCATTGTTGACCGTCGCCGCGCGCTTCGGCTCGGGGAGGTGTCCGGCGTGGCTCACGTCCGCAGCCCAGCGCAGCAATTCCTTCGCATAGAGATCGTCGCTCATGTCTCGAGATCGGCCTTCAGTGCCGCGAAAGCGGCGGGTGTATCTGCGTCCGCCAGAACGCCTGCGTCGGTTTCCACCTCATACACGGCATCGGCATGCTGCAAAAGCAAAGCCCGCGCTCCCACGTCGCCTTCAGCCGCGCGCATCTCGTCGACAAACGCGCGCGCGAACAGAACCGGAT
>JBKJZU010000193.1:0-4615 GCA_046715015.1 Micropepsaceae bacterium | reverse complement strand
CGTGCTCCACGTCGACAACGTACCCGTTCTCGGCACCGGCAAGACCGACTACACCGGCGTCGCCAAACTCGCGAACGCCCACATCGCGATGCTGGAAACGAAGGCGGCGGAGTAGCCGTCAACGTGTTTGGCAAGACACTGACGTACACACCTCTCGAAGTGTGGCTGTTCTCCGCTGCTGCCGCCGCGCTCTATATGCTCGTACTTCTATTTATGTCGCGGAAGGAAATAACCGAAACGCGTCGCCCAAGCGGCCTCCTATTCACTTGGGCAGTGATGACTATCATCTTCGCAACAATTTGGTTTGCTGCGCGTGTGTCGGTGGCGCCTAACGTATAGCGACGTATATCTGCGCCGCGATCAGCACAGCTTCACACCGCGATGCTTGAACAGCGTGGTGGTGTGCCTAACCGCGATACTCGACCTTTGAGCGAACGATACGCGTGGTCCCATCGACCAAGCGGAGTTTGAGACCACTAGAATCTAGTAGTTCCTCAAAACCAAGTTCGTTCAACTCATGAGCTCGATACCCAAGTTTGATCAGGCCCAGTCCTTCGAAGAGATTAAGGTCATAATCCAGGTACGGCACAACTCGGGGCCCGGTAGAAACGCGAGTTTTTACGTGCTTGGCTGTTTCATCATTTCGCCGTCGAATGATCAGCGCTCGAATCTCCCGCTCATGCTCATAGCGATCACTCTTGTGCCCAAGGATGAGGAGCAAGGCATTTAGCGAAACCTGCGATGCAAGGTCCGTCAAGAATGCATGAATCTCATCATTGGCGAACTGTCCCTTTGGTTTGAGAACTGACTGCACAGCAATCTGAACAAGTTTCTCCAACTGTTCGCGCAGATCGGACTCATCGTACGACATCGCAAAGATCATTGGCGCGCTGCCGTTTGCGTGCGTGATTGCAGGCGATTGAAACGCTTTTGGTGACAACTCGATGGCGCACCCCGTCGCGTTTGCACCGTACGCTATCCACTGCGGCAGATCATCCTCTGCCTTCGAGAAGCTGGCGACGTAAAAGCGATGAGGTTCGTGGGCTGCCCGGGCAAAAGACTCGGCCATGGGTTTAAGCAGCGCTTGCACGGGCCGGTCAGAGAACTTTGAGAGATTTCGTTTGCAAATCTCTTCGTAGATTTTGATGCCCCGTACAGTTTCTCCGGGATCGTTCAGGTGGAGAATGTCTGTAAACCGCAGCGTCGCATTGCTTAGAATTCCATGCGCGCCGTCGATAGACGTGTAATGCCAGAGCTGGTTAGTTTCTTGACTGAATTGATCGTAGGTTGCGAACAGAGTCTCCAATTTCTTGGAGGCGTCCTGTAGCACCCTATCGAGATCTTTGGGCAATGCAGAGTGTCGGGAAACGCCTGCATCACTTTCAGACATGCACCACCCGCCCATACGCGTCGAGCACCGCCTCGTGCATCATCTCGCTGAGCGTCGGGTGCGGGAAGATCGAGTGCATGAGTTCGGCCTCGGTGGACTCCAGCGTGCGCGCGATCGTGTAGCCTTGGATCAGCTCGGTGACCTCCGCGCCGATCATATGCGCACCCAACAGTTCGCCGGTCTTCGCGTCGAACACGGTCTTGACCAGTCCCTCGGTATCGCCCAGCGCGATCGCCTTACCGTTGCCGATATAGGGAAAGCGCCCGACCTTGATTTCGCGGCCTGAAGCCTTCGCCTTAGCTTCCGTCATGCCGACGGAGGCGACCTGCGGCCAGCAATACGTACAGCCCGGCACCTTCGACACGTCGAGCGGATGCAGCCCCTTGATGCCGGCGATCCGTTCGACCGCGATGACGCCCTCGTGGCTCGCCTTGTGCGCCAGCCACGGCGGCCCCGCGACGTCGCCGATGGCATAGAGCCCGGGCACGGCAGTCTCCGCCCATTCGTTGACGACGATGTGGCCGCGGTCGACCTTCACGCCAGCAGCCTCAAGTCCCAGGTTCTCGACGTTGCCCGTGATACCGACGGCCAGGATCACACGGTCGACGGTCAGCGACTGCGTTTTGCCGTCCTTGGCCTTGATCGAGGCGGTGACGTTGTCCGTGCCCTTCGTCAGCTTCTCGACGGCGGCCCCCGTCATCACTTTCATGCCCTGTTTCGTGAACGCCTTGAGCGCGAGCGCCGAGATCTCCTCGTCCTCGACCGGCAGCACGCGGTCGAGCACTTCGACGACCGTCACCTCGCAGCCGAGCGTCCGGTAGAAACTCGCAAATTCGATGCCGATCGCCCCCGATCCGATCACCAGCAGCGACTTCGGCATCGCGGGCGGCACCATCGCCTCTTTGTAGGTCCACACCAGCTTGCCGTCGCCCTCAAGCCCCGGCAGCGAGCGCGCCCGCGCGCCCGTCGCGATGATGATGTTTTTGGCAGCATACTCGCCGGCACTCTTGCCGGTCACGACGATCTTGTTCTTGCCCGTCAGCTTCGCCTCGCCGTCGATGACGGTGATCTTGTTCTTCTTCATGAGGAACTTGACACCGTTCGACAGCTGCGTCGCCACCTTCCGGCTGCGCTCCACGATCTTCGCCAAATCGAACTTGATGTTGTCGGCCGAGAACCCGAACTCGCCGAGCCGGTGCATCAAATGAAATATCTCGGACGAGCGCAGCAGCGCCTTCGTCGGAATGCATCCCCAGTTGAGGCAGATACCACCCAGATGTTCGCGCTCGACGACGGCAGTCTTGAGACCCAGCTGCGCCGCCCGAATGGCCGCCACATAACCGCCCGGCCCCGCTCCGATGACAATGAGATCAAACTGCGTATCAGCCATCAGACTCCCTCGGGCACTTGTGCGCGCTCTGGGTCGCCCGAGGCCCTATCCCCTGTCAACCGAACCCACAGTGGGTAACCCGAAAGAAGTTCTTGATTTGTTCCTCGACGTTGGCATAGCGTCCTCGTCCGTATTTTTTGAGGAGATGAGAACATGATGCTCGGTTACGTGACGATCGGCGCCTTGGACGAAGCGAAGTCCAAAACCTTCTACGACGCCGTCTTCGGCGCCATGGGTTGCGATCAGAAATTCAGCGATGGCGGCTGGACCGGCTATGGCGCCAAGGGTCAGGACAATCACGACGTCTACATCGTCGGCAAAACGGCCGACGGCAATCCCGCCCGCGCCGGCAACGGGATCATGATCTCGTTCAAAGCAAAGACGAAGGGCGAAGTGGAAGCCGCCCACAAAGCGGGCCTAACACACGGCGGCACCGACGAAGGCGCCCCCGGACCAAGACCCGCGGACTCGACGTCGTTCTTCGGCGCGTACCTGCGCGATCCAACCGGCAACAAAATCTGCGTGTACTGCAAGCCGTCGTAGCAAGAAAAGAAAATACCGCCCCCACTGCGGGGCGGTCGAAATTTCAAGCGTAGCGAAGAAATTTTGGGTGGGGGGCTTAAGCGTCGGAGGCTCACCCCCCACCCGAACCTTCTCGCCCTATCGGGCTCAACGTTCGACCGCCCCGCAGTGGGGGCGGTATTCTCTTTCTTTTCTTGAACTCAAACCAACATCGTCACCGGGTCTTCGATGTAGCCCTTGAACGCCTCGAGCCACGTGGCGCCAAGTGCGCCGTCGATGACGCGGTGGTCGCACGACATCTGCACGGTCATGACGTTCGCGATCGCAAGCGCGCCCTTCTTCACAACGGCGCGCTGTTCGCCCGAGCCGACCGCCAAGATCGCAGCCTGCGGCGGGTTGATGACCGCCGTGAAATCGCGCACGCCGAACATGCCGAGGTTCGAAATGGCGAACGTCCCGCCCTCGAACTCGGCGGGCTTGAGCTTCTTCGCCTTCGCGCGCACCGCCAAATCCTTCACCTCGCGCGAGATCGCGGCAAGGCTCTTCGTCTCCGCCTGAAACACGATCGGCGTGATCAACCCGAAGTCGAGCGCGACCGCAACGCCGACATCGGCATGCTTATGCTTCAGCAAAGCCGTCTCGGTCCACGAACAATTCACCCCCGGCACGCGGATGAGCGCCAGCGCCGCGGCCTTCACGATGAAGTCGTTGACCGAAAGCTTGTAGATGCCGGCGCCCTCGGTCGGCGCCTTCTCGTTCATTTGCTTGCGCACGTCGAGCAGCGTGTCGATCGCGCAGTCGATCTTGAGATAGTAGTGCGGGATATCGCGCTTCGATGCTGTCAGACGCTTCGCAATCGTCTTGCGCATCGAATCGTGCGGCAGCTCTTCGTAGGAGTCCTTCGGGAAATAGAGCCGCGCATCCGGGATCGACGATGGCGCCGGCGCTTCCGCGGCACGCGCACCAGCAGCCGGCACCGGCTTTGCAACCGGCGCGCGCTGCGCCCCACCCTTCGCCGCGGCCTCGACATCCGCCTTCACAATCCGCCCATGCGGGCCGGAGCCTTGAATGACCGTCAGCTCAACGCCGCCCTGAGCCGCCACACGGCGCGCAAGCGGCGACGCAAACACGCGTGGCGCAGCTGCAGTGCCCCCTCCACCGTCCGCCTTCGGCGGCCGGTCCCCCTCCCCCGCTAAAGCGGGTGAGGATGAGCGAGGCAGCGCAGCATTATCCTCCCCCGCTTTCTTGTCCGCCGTAGCCTTGGCGAAGGCGGAAGCGGGAGATTGTCCAGCAGCGGTGGAGGGGGCCTGAGC
>JBKJZU010000192.1:0-3331 GCA_046715015.1 Micropepsaceae bacterium | reverse complement strand
CGATCACGTACCGGTTGGATCTGTTCGCGAACTACCGCTACTTCCGCGTTCACGAGCCGGATTTCAACGGACCCGCGATCTTACTTGCCACGCCCGGTACACTCGACCTGCAAGTCGACGACATCGTGAAGCACACGGCCACCATCGGCCTGCGCTACCACTTCGGGGCACCTGCTGCCGAGCCGATGGTGGCGCCGCCACCGCCGCCGCCGCCGCCGATGGAACCGTCCGCACCGCCGCGCGAGTTCATCGTCTTCTTCGGCCACAACAAGTCGAACTTGACGGCCGAAGCGCAGGAAGTGATCCGTCAAGCCGCGGCTGCCGCCAAGCAGTTCGGCGCATCCACGATCACGGTCGTCGGCCACGCCGACCGTTCGGGCTCGCCGAAGTACAATCAGGGTCTGTCGCAACGCCGTGCATCGACTGTTAAGGGCGCGCTGGTTTCGGAAGGTATCCCGGGCGGTTCGATCTCGACGTCCGCACGGGGTGAGAGCGAGCCGCTCGTGCCGACCGCCGATGGCGTGCGCGAACCGCAGAACAGGCGCGTGCACATCAATCTCTAACGTCCCGGATCGCAGGGGATAGTACTGAAGGGCGGAGGCGTTTCCTCCGCCCTTTTTCTTTGCCGCTATTTCGGAGCGAAGACCCATTCCGCAAACAATCTCGACAGGTCGCGCTTCGACGCGCGTTCCAGCGCGCGCTGCAAGTCTTGCGCACGGACGTTTTTGTCCCAGTGCCGCCGCGTGTAGTGCTTGATGCCACGCCAGAACGCCTCCTCGCCAAGTTCGCGGCGCAGCGTGTCGAGGAAGACGACGGCCTTTGCGTAGGCCATCGCGCGTTTCAGTTTGAGCGAGGGGTACTTGCCTTGCCAGCTTAGCGGTACGTCGAAGCCTTCCGCCTTCGCCGTCGCCCAACGTTTGTTCGCGAGTTCGAGTTCGCGGTCGTAGTCGGCGCGGCCCCAGCGCTGTTCCTTCCACGCCGCCACCATGAAGACGGTCAGGCCATCGTTCAGCCAGAGTTCGGACCAGTCGGCGCAAGTGACGGCGTTGCCCCACCATTGGTGCGCGAGTTCGTGCGCGATCACCCAGTCCTCGTGCGGGTTCTCAAGGATGGGCGCGATGTTGGCGAGTCCGATGATCGAATGGTTCGCCGCTTCTTGCGCTTCGCCGCCTTCGACGAGAATTTGCGTGTAAACGTGACTGGGGAACGGCACGCCCGCTTTCTCTTCGAAGAACTCGAGCATGCGGCGCGTGTCGGCGAACATGGCCTCCATGCGCTCCTTTGTGGAGGTTGTCGTCCAGACCTCAAGTATGGGGAGCCCCTCGGGGATGGCCGTCCCCGTGAAGCGGCCGGCTGCAAATCCGAAGAGGTAGGCAGACATCGGGCGTCGTTGCCTGTGGAAATTGATCTGCGTTCCGTTCCGCAACATCTCCAACCCGATCACGCCGCCGGGTGCAATGGCGAGCATGTCTTCCCGTGCGACAATGTCAAAATTGATAGTCGCCTTGTCGCCTGGGCGGTCTTGGTCGCAGATCATGTAGTCGCAGGTGAAGTACGTCGCGTAGACGTGATCCTTGCCGAAGACGAGGCCCTTCGGCGCCTTGCCTTTGAACGTCACGGTGAGGCGGCCGCTCTCACCCTTTCGCATCGGGCGCGGCAGGTGGAACACGCGGCGGTCGCCCTGCACGTCCGTCCGGATGATCGCATCGCCGTTCAGTGACGCGACAACGTCCAACGTGTTGGCGCTGAACGACAGCGACATCAGGCCGTTGGCGGTGCTTTTGAAACGGATCACTTCCTCGCCCATCACGGACTGAGCCGCGAAGTCGGGCGTCAGGCGCACGTCGTAGGACAAGACGTCGAACGCGGGCTCTTCCGCGCGCGCCGAAGCCGCGAGCGCGAGTGCCGCAAGAAGTGTCGCGGTTCTCATGGCTTCGGCGGTAGTGCGTAGTCGCTCGGGTTGCGGCCGTCGGCGACGATGCGGGCGGTCAGCCTTGCGATGTAGGCTTTGTCGCGCGCGTCGTTCACCCACGAGCCGTCGCCGAATTCGGAGACGGCCACTCTCATCATCCAGGCGCGCTGTTCGTCGACGCCGTCTTCGATCAGCATTTGGTGGAACAGGCGGTCGGCGGTTTTCTTCGCCACCTGATGCGTGTGGTAGAGCCAATCGTGGAACACCGAGGCGCCCATCAGGTGCGGCGAGAACGGTGTGCCGAAAATCGGCCAGGCCGGCATCGGAAGGCTGGAGCCGTCATATTGGAAGAACTTCGGGATGCGGATGGTGACGTTGCCGACCGCGCGCACGACGTCGAAGGCGACCTCGTAGGCCTCGCGCAGCTTGGCGTGGTCCGGCTTGATAATGGGTGAGAGGAGAAGTGCGTTCACGCGTTGGCTCCGGAAGTGCACGGTGAGCGTAGCGTGGTGGGTGGCGAGTGCAACTCCCGTTGTTTCTCATACGCTGCGGCGGTGGAAGTGCGGAAAGATCAACACGAAAGTCTCGAAGGGTGCTCGAAGATCACGAAGAGGTTTGATGCGGGAATACGGCCGCTGCCAAACCTCATTTGAAAGGCGCTTCGCGCCGGGTGTCTGCGATGGCGCGCAGCGCCAATCGCAACGAATGAAGCTGCACACAACACCTCCCCACCACCGGCGTCTTCGTACCTTCGTGTATCCTTCAAGACCTTCGTGTTGATCTTTCAGCGCTCCCATCGCCACGTGCCTCGAAGGCAACGCCAGACGCAAAAAAAGCCCGGCGAAAGGTGCCGGGCTTTCAGGTGGGGACGCCGGGCCCGTTTCGCCTATGGCCCTGCGCTAGGTCTTCTTATTGGACTTGCTGCCAGAGCTCCGACCTTACTTCGCCGGGGAGGAAGAGGCCGTCCGCGCCCGCTTGGGCGACGAGTTTTTGGAACGGCACGTCGTTTTGTAACTTCTGGCGCGCTTGGTCCCATTCGGTGACGTTGTCGAACGTCGCAAGTAGCGTGAAGTGACCCATCGGGCCGCCAAGTTGGTTTAGGATACGCAGTTCCGTGCCGTTGATCTTCTTCACCTGGCGAACGACGGTGTGGAAGTATTCGTTCGCTTCCAAGTTCTTGCCTGGCGCGACGCGGAACGAAATCGTCGAATAGATCATTGCTTCGTCTCCTTGTTGTTGCTGGACGAACTGACGCGAGCGTGTCGACGCTCTCTCTTGACGGATGTGGGGTGAGGGGCTCGCGAAGCGAGCGGGGGAAGCTCACCGAACACGGGCGGACGCTACGCCTGGTGCCCTTGGGGCTGCAAATCACATCTTGGATTTGCATTCGCGCGCCTAAGGCGGCAACACTTCCGGCAT
>JBKJZU010000191.1:0-4154 GCA_046715015.1 Micropepsaceae bacterium | reverse complement strand
GTCGGACCCTGTGTTCGGCTCAGTGAACACCGCCGTCGGCAAGATTTCGCCCGACGCGATCTTAGGCAGCCAGACTTCTTTCTGGGCTTCCGTGCCCCCGCCGAGAATAAGCTCGGCCGCAATTTCCGAGCGCGTGCCGAGCGAACCGACCCCGATATAGCCGCGCGATAGCTCTTCCGAGACGACGCACATCGCGGTCTTGCCCAAACCCGCACCGCCGAAGTCTTCGGGGATGGTCAGCCCGAACACGCCTAGCGCGCTCATCTCTTCGATGATCGGCATCGGGATCAGCTGATCCTTCAGGTGCCACGTGTGCGCATGCGGCGCGACCTTGTCGACGACGAACTTGCGGAACTGATCGCGCACGAGCGCCATCTCGTCGTCGAGGCCGACCTCGCCGAACGTCACGGCATTCGGGTGTTCCGCAATCAACGTGGCGATCCGCGCTTTCACGCTCGGATCGACACCACTCATCATTGGTCCGACCGATCTGATGTAGTCGACGACGCCTTCGCCCGGCACGCCGAAATCGACCGGCCGCACGATCTCGCCCTGGCTCATCGAAATACCGAAGACGATCTGGTTCGCGTATTCGCTCATGCCTGCGCGCAACAAAAGCTGCTCAAGCTCGCCGAACTTGGCTTGGAGCTGAAGCCGCTCGGCCCAGTTGAGCATTTGGCGCTGCGCTTCGACATAGGTCCAAAGCCACGCGAGCCCGTGCGCCGCATGCTGCGCCCCGTCGACGCCGCCCGCCGCTGTTACGATCGAGCGCACACCGGCCTTGGCTTTGAGATACAGCGTATCGGCGGCGGCAACGGCGGAACGAGCGGAGGCAATCAATTCGGGCGTCATCCGGCGATCCACTTCCAGAGTTCCAGCATGCGTTCCCACAGCCAGGGCACAACCTCGCTAACAACGCTCCAGAGCTCCCGCGTTTGCTCCCATACCCAAGGCAGCACTTCAGTGACGACGAGATTCAAACCCAGATAACCGACATAGAGCGCAAACGCCGACACCAACATCCCCACGAACACGAGCAGCCCGTCGCGTTCGATGATCGCGATCGCCATGAACGCGATGGCGACGCCAGGCGCGAAGTTCGTCCCCGGCCCCGGCAGCGCAATGACGACGGCAAGGATGAACACGAGCAACCCCAGCAACCGCTCGCCGAACCGCCCGGTCAGAAACAGGAGCCGCGGTTTGCAGATCGTCTCGACCCACCGCATCGCCGGCACCGCGCGCTGGATCGTCGCCAAAAGATCGGCCTTCGCAAAGCTGCGCTGCGAGATGAACTTCGGCAACCACGGCGTGCGGTACCCGGCCAGCATCTGCAGCCCGAAGAACAACAGCGGAATTGCGGTGAACGTGGCGAGCCCGGGGATGATCGCAATAGCGCTCAACACGCCGAACAGCAGCAGCACGAACCCAAAGCTCCGTTCGCCCAAGCCGTCCATCAAGTCCTGCAGCCGCATTTTATCGCCCGGGAACGCGCGCACGATCGCGACGAGGGCTTCCGACGTCGAACGATGATTGTGAGAGTCCATGGGTGCCTAAAGTGTCAAACGCAACAACGGGCGCTTCGCATCGTCGCGCACGACCGCGAAGCCCAGCCGAGCGTAAGTCGATTCCGGCCCATTCCACAACTCGCCTGCATCGGCCGCGCCGCGCTTCGGGAACGCGTCGATCGCGCGAGCCCCGCGCAACCTCAGATCGTCGACGATAAGTGACAGCGCCGCGCCTGCGATGCCCTGCTCCCGAAATGCCGACAGAATCAGCACGCAGCCGATCATCCAAGCGTCTTCGTCCGAGGTGACCGCGAACTGTGCCGCGAGTTTCCCGAATGAATCACGCTTCCACGCCTGCACCCAGCCCGCGAGCGAGCCGCCGCAATAGACGAAATAGCCGTCATGAACGCCGTCGCGAAAAAGCTTCTCGCGCAACGACAGATTCTGCGCGGCGGTCCGCTTGCTCCAGCCGTCCCACGTCGGCACCCACCACGCTACGCAGTGGCACCAACCGTTGCCGGTCGCGTCGCAATGAATGCGACCGAACTCGCCCTCGCTGTCGCGGGAGAGCCGTTTGATGGTGACATCGGTCGGAGCGAGGCTCATCGCCCCGCAAGTTAGCGCTTACCCGCCTCGACCGCATCTTCAAACGTGCGCATACCTGTCTTCACGGCGTTGACGAGTACCGCCATGTTGCCGGGCAAGTGCTCGTTCTTCCACATCTTCGTGTGCGCCTTCGGGATGTCGTTCCACGAAAACACTTCCGACATACACGGATCGATGCGCCGCTCGACGACAAGCCGGTTCGCTTGAGACGCCTGCTGCAGGTTCGCAAAGTGCGAGCCCTGAATGCGCTTCTGGCGCATCCACACGTAACGCGCGTCGAACGTGATGTTGTAGCCGCTCGTGCCGGCGCAGAAGACGACCATGCCGCCGCGCTTCACGACCAGACACGAAACCGGGAACGTCGCCTCGCCCGGATGCTCGAACACGAAATCGACGTCGTTGCCTTTGCCGGTGATGTCCCAGATGGCCTTACCGAACTTGCGCGCCTCTTTGGTCCATTCGTCATAGGCCGGCGTGCCCACTTGGGGCATCGCCCCCCAGCACTTGAAATTCTTGCGATTGATGACGCCCTTCGCGCCCATGCTCATGACGAAGTCGCGCTTGGAGTCGTCGGAGATGACGCCGATTGCGTTGGCGCCGGACACGCCGCAAAGCTGCACTGCGAACGAGCCCAACCCGCCCGACGCGCCCCACACAAGCACGTTGTGTCCCGGACGCAGGATGTGCGGGCGATGGCCGAAGAGCATGCGGTACGTCGTGGCGAGCGTCAGCGTGTAGCAAGCCGACTCTTCCCACGTCAGATGCTTCGGCCGCTCCATCAGCTGGCGGTCTTGCACGCGGCAGAACTGCGCGAACGAACCGTCCGGTGTCTCGTAACCCCAGATGCGTTGCGAGGGCGAAAACATCGGGTCGCCGCCGTTGCACTCTTCGTCGTCGCCGTCGTCTTGATTGCAATGGATGACGACTTCGTCGCCGACCTTCCAACGCTTCACCTTGGAGCCCACGGCCCACACGATGCCCGACGCGTCGGAGCCGGCGACGTGATACGGATTCTTGTGCCCGTCGATCGGCGAAATCGGCGTGCCGAGGCCCGCCCAAACGCCGTTGTAGTTGACGCCCGCCGCCATCACGAGAACCAGCACGTCGTGGCTGTCGAGTTCCCACGTCGGCACGACCTCGATCTGCATCGACTTCTCGGGCTCGCCGTGACGCTCTTTGCGGATCGCCCAGGCGTACATCTTGGATGGAACATAGCCGAGCGGCGGAATCTCGCCGATCTCGTAAAGATCTTTGTACGCGGGCTTGTCTTTCACTGCCGTGACCACCGCTGCTGACATTGAGTTCAGGCTCCGCCTTCGAGGGGATTTCGGCAGGCCGGATATCACGCCACCGTTGTGCACCGCAATACGTCGGATTCGCAAGTATCCCCAACGAAATCAGCCTGTGGACGTAGAATCTTTCGCGACGGAGGGTAAATCGGGAAATATTTTTGCGTGCGTGTGCTGCAGTGCAACACCCGGAGACAGCCTTTTACCGTCTTTCTTGGGACCCTTTTAAGGCGCGCCGGGTTCACATTACGGCCGATGTCTGGAGTTACCGTCATGACCTTCCCGAGAGCCATCGCCGCCGTTGCACTGCTTGCGTTGATCGCGGCGCCGGCATTCGCCACGAAGCCTGAGGGCCATCCCGGTAAGGGCAAGCCCAAGGTCGAGCGCAGCTACTTTCCAAAACCGGCGCACGCGCCGTTCTTCTCATCCGCCGACAACTGGGCGGTGCGCGACCATGTGTCGGCAAGGCCCGTGGCGTGGACGGGTCTGCCGCCGGGGATTGCGAAGAACTATGCCCGCGGGAAGCGGCTGCCACCCGGCATCGCGAAGAAGCTGTCGCCGCAGTTGCTGGCGCGACTGCCCCAGCGCCCGGGTTACGAATATGCGCAGGTCGGCGCCGACATCGTATTGATCGAAACGGCGACCCGCCTCGTCGTCGACATCCTGAAAGACGTCTTCAACTGACGTCAGTGTTTCGGCGGAATCTTCTCGCCTGCCCGTAACGCGACGGGGAGCTTCTCGACCGCGTACGGGC
>JBKJZU010000190.1:0-8655 GCA_046715015.1 Micropepsaceae bacterium | reverse complement strand
GCCACAAGGATTGGCTCGATCTGCCGCGGCCGGTGTTTCTTTATGTGGGACGCGTTGCGATCGAAAAGAGCGTCGAGGAGTTCTTGAAGCTCGATCTGCCTGGCTCGAAGCTGGTCGTCGGCGACGGACCGCAGCTCACCGAACTGCGCGCGCGATATCCCAAAGCGCGCTTCGTCGGGCCGAAGTTCGGGGCGGAGCTAGCGCGCCACTATGCGGCGAGCGACGTCTTCGTGTTCCCCTCGCGCACCGACACGTTCGGGCTTGTGGTGCTTGAAGCTTTGGCGAGCGGGCTTCCCGTCGCCGCGCATCCGGTGCAGGGACCGAACGACATCATCGGCACGAACACCTCCGTCGGCATCTTGGATGAGGACTTAGGGACGGCGGCGCGGCGGGCCTTGCTGCTCGACCCCGAGACATGCCGGGCTTTCGCGACCGGGTTCTCATGGGAGGCGTGCACGCACCAGTTCTTGACGAACCTGGCGCAGCCGCAGGAGAGAACGGGCTAACGCGCAATCGCGCGGCGGGCGAGTTCGCAGCGATAGCAGTTGCGGGCTCGCGCGGATTTCCGTATTCGCCAAGACGCAAAGCTGCTTGGGGACGGGTATGGGCGTTGAGAAACTGGTGAAGGGCTACCGCGAGTTCAAACGCACGCGGTTCGCCCGCGAGCGGCGGCTCTACGAACGACTGGCGGAAAAGGGGCAAGAGCCGAAGGTTCTGGTCATTGCGTGTTCGGATAGCCGCGTATCGCCCTCCGTCGTCTTCGGGGTCGAGCCCGGCGACATCTTCGTCGCGCGCAACATCGCCAACATCGTGCCGCCGCACGATCCGGACGCGAAGCCGCGCTCGATCGGCGCGGTTGTCGAGTACGCGGTGAAGGTGCTGAAAGTCACCGACATCGTGATCAAGGGTCACGCGCGCTGCGGCGGCGTTGCGGCGCTGGTCGACGGGGGCTCGCACTTGCCGCCGAACGACTATCTGAAACCGTGGGTCGAAGTCGCCGCGCCGAGCCGGTCGTTCTACCCTTCGAACTTCGACACCCTTTCGCCGGACGAGCAGCGGCTCATCTCCGAACACGCGAACATTCAAAACAGCATCGCGAACCTCTCGGGCTTTCCCTGGGTGCGTCAGCGGCTGGAGGCAGGATCGCTCCGCATCCATGGCTGGCACTTCGATTTCGCGCACGGAAGTCTGACAAGGCTCGACCACGAAAGCGGCGAATGGGTTGACGTGAAATAGGCTCTACGCGACCGCGCGCAAATCGGGACCAGGGAGTTCGACGTGGGCGAGGAGACCGCCCTCGGGTTTGTTCTCGACCCACACGCGGCCTTCGTGGAGCGCGACCAGGCCGCGCACGAGGGCCAGCCCCAGCCCCGTGCCGCCGGCGCCGCTGCCGTAGCTGTTGTCGACGCGTTCGAAGGGGCGGAACAGCGTCGTGATCTTGTCTTGCGGAACGCCGGGCCCCGTGTCGCCCACGCTGAGGCGCACGCCGCCGTCGCCCATACGCCGGCAGGTGACGTCGATGGCGCCGCGTTCCGGCGAGAATTTCACCGCGTTCGTCAGCAGGTTGACGAGGATCTGCTTGAACGCGCGTTCGTCGGCGAACGGCGTGATGCCGGCTTCGACGTTCGCGTGCAGCGTTTGCATCCGGCGTTCGGCGCGCTGGGAAACCAAGCGAAGCGCGCTGTCGATGACGGCTTTGCCGTCGAGGTATTGCATGTCGAGATCCATCTTGCCGGCTTCGATCTTGGCGACGTCGAGCATGTCGTTGATCAGGCTCAGCAGATACTTGCCGGACTCGCGGATGTCGTGGCCGTAGCCGCGATACTGGTCCGAGATGGCGGGGCCGACGGCCGCCGCTTCGATGATCTCGCCAAACCCTAAGATCGCGTTCAGCGGCGTTCTGAGTTCGTGACTCATGTTCGCCAGGAACGCCGACTTCGAGGCGCTAGCCGCTTCAACCTCGCGCGTCTTGGCGACCGCGTCGGCGCGCGCGGCTTCGAGCGCCACGCTCATATCCTCGCGGGTGAAGCGCGTGGCCAGCAGCTCGTCGGTACGATCGCGCGAAGATGCGCCCATCAACCAGGCGTAGGCCGCGAAGATCGGCGTGATGAAGACGAAGAGCACCGCGGCTTGGCCCTCGCTCAATACGGCGAGCGTCCAGATCGAGGCGAGGAGCATGCAAAGCCCGACCGCGAACAGCGCCGCATGGTAGCCGCGCGTCAGCACCAAGCCCCACATGTTGGCTACGATGATCAGCGTGACGAGCGTGTTGTTCGCATCGTTGCCTTCGACCCAACACAAGGCGGCGGTCAGCGACCAAGCCGCGCCCGCGAATGTTTGAAACCCAAGCAGGACGGCAAGCAGGCGGCGTGGCGAGGACCCTTTCGCGCCGGGCCGGGAATGGATCGCGATCGCAATGGCGGAGGAGCAGAAATGAAAGGCGACGAGTGTCAGCAGCGTTGGGACCGGGATGACGCCGAAGACCGGAAAGGCGCCGCCGAACGGGATCATGAACAGTGCCGCCCAGATCGGGTTTAGCACCGCACCGATGGGCAGCGACGCGACAACGAGGTCGAGCCTGGCTTGCAGCCAGCGGTCGTCATCTCGGGTCGAGGCGGTTGCGGCGGTCATATCCGGCAGGTCCCTGTGAGGAACGAGCCTAGGGGCATTCGCTTAAGAATCGCCCCAGCAACGGGTTAGCGCGGGGTTAAAGGCGCGGCTTTTCGCGCGGGTTTCCTGCCTTGCCGGGGGTCTGGGCAGTGGGTATACCCCGCCCTCACGCGCCTAGAGCGCCAATCACGAAATCCCCGATGAACCTGCGCAACATCGCCATCATTGCCCATGTCGACCATGGGAAGACGACGCTCGTCGATCAGCTGCTGAGGCAAAGCGGAACGTTCCGCGAGAACCAGCAGGTCGCCGAGCGCGCGATGGATTCGAACGAGCTCGAGCGCGAGCGCGGGATCACGATCCTTGCCAAGTGCACGAGCGTCGAGTGGCACGGCACGCGGATCAACATCATCGACACGCCGGGCCATGCCGACTTCGGCGGCGAGGTCGAGCGCATTCTGTCGATGGTGGACGGCGTGGTGCTGTTGGTGGACGCCGCCGAAGGGGCGATGCCGCAGACGAAATTCGTGACCTCGAAGGCCTTGAAGCTGGGGCTGAAGCCCATCGTCGTCGTCAACAAGATCGACAGGCAGGACGCGCGGGCGCACGAGATTCACAACGACGTTTTCGACCTCTTTGCGGTGCTCGATGCGACCGACGATCAGCTCGACTTTCCGACGCTTTATGCGAGCGGACGTTCGGGCTGGGCGGTGCGCGATCTTGAGAAGGACGAGCGCAAAGACTTAACGCCGCTGTTCGAGACGATCATTTCGCATGTGCCGGCGCCGATCATTGCGGCGAAGGGGACTGCGGATCAGCCGTTCTCGATGCTGGTTCGGGTGATGCAGGCCGATCCCTATCTCGGGCGCATTCTGACGGGGCGGATCGAGTCCGGCATCGTGCAGGCGAACCGGACGATCAAGGCTTTGTCGCGCGACGGCACGCTTGTCGAGCGCGGACGGATCACGAAGGTACTGGCGTTTCGCGGGCTTCAGCGTCTGCCGGTCGATGAAGCCGCAGCAGGCGACATCGTGGCGATTGCGGGCCTCGTCGAGGCGACGGTTGCCGACACGCTGTGCGATCCGGAGGTTATGGCTCCGATCCCGGCCAATCCGATCGATCCACCGACGATTGCGATTACGCTGGGCATCAACGATTCCCCCTATGCGGGCCGCGAAGGGCAAAAGGTTCAGAGCCGCGTCATTCGCGAACGCCTGTTCCGCGAAGCCGAAAGCAACGTCACGATCAAGGTGCGCGAAACGGAAAGCGCCGACGCATACGAAGTGGCGGGGCGCGGCGAGTTGCAGCTTGGCGTCTTGATCGAGACGATGCGGCGCGAGGGTTTCGAGCTTTCGATTTCGCGGCCGCGCGTGTTGTTCCGCGAGGGCGAAAAGGGCGAGAAGCTGGAGCCGATCGAGGAAGTGATCATCGACGTGGACGATGCCTATTCCGGTATCGTGATCGAGGCGATGAGCAATCGCAAAGGCGAGATGACGGACATGCGGCCGTCGGGCGGCGGCAAGACGCGTCTCACGTTCTACGCGCCGGCGCGCGGCTTGATCGGCTATCACGGCCAGTTCCTGACCGACACGCGCGGCACCGGGATCATGAACCGCGTGTTCCATCAATTCGGCCCGCATCGCGGCGCGATCGAGGGGCGGCGCGTCGGTGTTCTGGTCGCCGACCGCGACGGCGAAGCTCAGACCTACGCGCTTTGGTATTTGGAAGAGCGCGGCTTCATGTTCATCGAGTCCGGGACCAAGGTTTATCAGGGCATGATCATCGGCGAGCACGCCCGCGACAACGACCTGGACGTCAACGCGCTGAAAGCCAAGCAGCTCACCAACTTCCGTGCGTCCGGCAAAGACGAAGCGGTTCGGTTAACGCCGCCCAAGATCCTCACGCTGGAGCAGGCGATCGCTTACATCGGCGACGACGAACTCGTCGAGGTGACGCCGAAGTCGATCCGCTTGCGCAAGCGCTGGCTCGACCCCAACGACCGCAAAAAATACGCGAAGGCGAGCAGTTCAGAGACGTAGCGGTTCCTTTTTTGCAACAGTGTGTGCGATTTGCACGTTCCACTGGCAATTTTGTCGGCCGAGCTTGTGCGTTTCGTGGGCTAACGCGTTGCTTTTCTTGCACTATCTTGGCACGGTGGAACTTCTATTTCTTTCCCAACTTTCGGTTGCACGCGACGCGTTTAGACTTAAGCTTGGGGTAGTTCATAACCGGCATTTCCGGTTATCGCGAAGCATTGGGGGAAGGCTCGTGAAGAACCCTGTCGATTTGCATATCGGCCAGCGCGTGCGCCATCGCCGCTGGCTTCTGGGGATGACGCAACAGCAGTTGGCGCTAGCGGTCGGTATCCGCTTCCAGCAAATTCAGAAATACGAGAGCGGTGCGAACCGCATTTCGGCGTCGAGGCTCTGGGATTTGGCGCGCGCGTTGGACATGCCTGTGTCGTTCTTCTTCGAAGGACTGGCCGGCGACAAAGACGCCGCGACGGCTGCCGACGACGGCTTGCTGCAAAACAAAGAAACGATGGATTTGGTGCGCGCCTATTACGGCCTGGACGAGGGACCGCGCCGCCGGTTGCTCGAACTCGCCAAGGCGTTGAGCGGCGCCGCGGATACGCCGCGCGCCTAAGCCAGCATCGGATTGACACGAGGCGTTGCGGTCCGCGACATGTCGCGCATGACCGCCCGCCTTGGTGCCGAACAGATTTCCGCATTCGCGACGTTCGCGGAGGAGCTTGCCGATCTCTCCGGCAAGACCATCCTGCCGTACTTTCGCTCACGGCTCGCCGTCGACAATAAACTGAGCGGTGGCGGGTACGATCCGGTGACGGCAGCCGACCGCGAGGCCGAAACCGTCATCCGTGCGGCGATCAAACGGCGCTATCCCGAACACGGCATCGTTGGCGAAGAGCACGGAACCGAAGCCGGATCGTCGCCGCTGACATGGGTGCTCGATCCGATCGACGGAACGCGCGCTTTCGTGTGTGGCATGGCGCAGTGGGGGACGCTGATTGCGCTGAACGACGGGACGAAACCGATCGTCGGCGTGCTCGATCAACCGTACACGCGCGAGCGTTGGGTGGCAGCGAACGGCCGGACCACATTTCAGAGCGCAGATGGGCAAACGTCGATGCTGCGCACGCGGCCCTGCCCTTCTTTGCGCGATGCCGTGCTGACCACGACGTCGCCGGTCGGTTACTTCAACGCGCGCGAGCAAAAGGCGTTTTGGGATTTGTCGGCCGGCGCACGACTGACGCGGTTCGGCGGCGATTGTTATGCCTATGGGCTGCTTGCGATGGGCTGCATCGACGTGATCGTCGAGGCGACCCTGAAACCTTGGGACATTCAGGCGTTGATCCCGATCGTCGAGAATGCGGGCGGCGTCGTCACCACCTGGGACGGGAAGCCTGCGATGGAGGGCGGCCAGGTCGTCGCGTGCGGCGACGCTTCGCTTCACGCCGCGGTTTGCGAAGCTCTGGCCGCGGTGATGTGTTGAGCGACCGGCGTTAAGCCGCGCACGAACGGATCGAAGCAGGCCCAGAAGGCCGCGCGGATTTCGTCGCGCTCCATCATGATTTCGTGCTCGGACTTCAGCATGACGTACATGCCGCGCTTGATGCGCTTGACCAGCGTGAGGTCGGCGCCGGGATGGACGAGCTGATCATGCGCCGCACCGATCAAAAGCACCGGCGTTTCGATGCCGTGCGCGAATTCTTCGCTGGCGACGAGTTCCATCGAGCGGTAGGCCGCTTCAAGCCAACCGAATGTGGGCGCACCGAGCGCGAGCCTCGGTTCGGCCTTCAGGCAGGCCATCAAACGATCGAAGCGGCGCTGGTCCGTCGTGACGCCGTTCGTTTCGAAGACTGCCGCCATCGGGTCTTGCTTGGCACCGCCGAACACGAAGGCGCCGTGTTGACCCGCCGCGGTAGAGCAGGTCGCCATCGTGCGGGCGAACCATTGCGGATAGGGCGCGGTCTTCACGGCCAGCATCGGCGCAGTCAGAACGGCGCAATCGAACTCGTGCGGGAAGTCGTGCAGATAGCGCAGTAAAACGTTGCCGCCCATCGAATGCGCAAGGCCGATATAGGGTTTCTTGCCGTGCACCTGAACCACGCGGTTCATCACCGCGACGAGGTCGGCGTCGAACTCGGAGAAGTCGCGCACGTGGCCCTTCGTGCGTTCGGGCAGCGTATGAGTCGACAGGCCCTGGCCGCGCCAGTCGAACGTGATCACCGAAAGGCCGCGCGCGAGCAGTTCGCCCGCGACCTCGAAGTACTTTTCGATGAATTCGGTGCGGCCGCCGATCAGGACGACTGTGCCATGCGCGTCGTGCGCGGGCAGAAGCCAGCGCGCGGTGCGAAGGCTGGTGCCGTCGGCCAGGGTCAGCCATTCGACAACCCCGCCAGGCGGTGCCGGATTGCCCGGCACCGTCACCAGATCGGGTAGCGGCCCATCGTGGGCCATGGAAGGATTAGCCGGCAGCCTTGGCGAGGATCGGCCCGAGCTTCATTGCGACGCTCATGTCGCCGGCGACTTTCAGCTTGCCCTGCATAAAGGCGGTCGTGCCGTCGAGTTCGCGCGAGACCATCTTCTTAAACGTGTCGAGCGAGACCGTGATCGTGCAGTCGGCGGGCTTGTTTTCCGTCGAGACCGTGTTCGGGGTCGATTTGCCGTCGATGTAGATGTTGCCGTTGCCCTCGAAGTCGAACTTCAACGTGGCGTTCAGACCCGAGTTGCCCTCGCCGATCGCTTTGCGCATACCGTCGGCGATTTGTTCGATTTCGCTCATTCGTAGTTTCCTTCCTTCAGGAGTGGGGTGATCAAACAGATAGTGACGGGTACGGCGCCCGTCAAAAGCGCCCAACCCCATCGGCGGGCCGGGTTATAGCAGGGGCTGCGGGCGGCGCACCAGGGGAGCCCACCCCCAACATACCGTAGGGGTTGTGGGCGGCGGCCGTTGCATGGCGCGTGCGCCGGCGGCAGGGTTTGCCGGTTACGTGAGTTGGAGCACCGACAGACCATGGTCGAGACGATTGCCCCGCGAAAGATACGCTTGGAGGCGCCGCATTTCATTGTGCGCACAGTCAAGCGCGACGACGTCACGCCACGCTGGTCAGGCTGGCTTGCCGACCCGTTGAAGACACGCATGCTCAACGCAAATCCGATCACGCTCAGCGTCGATCAGATCCGCAGGTACGTCGACGACTTCGATCACGTGAAGTCGCACCTTCTGGGCGTCTTCGAGCGCACGTCGGGCGACATGATCGGGTTTTGGGAAGTGTACGTGGAGTGGACGCATCGCGAGTTCTTGGTCAACGTCCTGATCGGCGAGCGCGGGCGCGCGGCGTTGAGCGCGCGCGAGGAATCGCAGCAGGTCATTTGCGCCTATTTCTTCGGCGAACTGGGACTTGTGGCGATGCGCTGTTCGGTTCTGTCGACGAACACGTTGATCCTGCGCGTCATGGCCGAGAAGGGGGCCGAGCACGTGCACACGTCGCAGAAGGTGTCGGCGGACGGCGGACCACCCGTCGAGCTTCGGCACTTCCGGCTGTCGAAAGAGGCTTGGGCGATTACACGCGCGCAGCGCCTGGCACGCGAGCGCGCCAAGGCTGCGCAGGGCTAACGCTTCAGTTCGTGGTGATCGTCAGGCTCAACAGCACGGTATGGCTATCGTTGTCGTGGCGATCGGCAATGCTGTTCTTGCCGGCAAAGTACGACGTTTCCGGCGCGTCGAAATAGCGATAGCCCATGCCGACCTCGACGCCCGGCGCGACGGGATAGTTCAGTCCCGCGCCCAACTGCCAAGCGAAGCCGCTGTTCTCGCCAGAGAAGTTCGGATTCCCGAACAAGAAGAAGTCGTAGTCGTTGAGATGACCCTCGATGTGCGAACGCGCCCAACCTGCGCCCGCCATGACGTAGGGCTTGAACTTCGAACCGACATCGATGTCGTAGGCGACGTTGGCCATCACCGCGAACGTCGAGAGGTTCCCGTCGAGCGTGCCGCTGTCGGTCGTGTCATAGAAACCGG
>JBKJZU010000189.1:0-3987 GCA_046715015.1 Micropepsaceae bacterium | reverse complement strand
TGATGGGTCAGGTCGTGATGCTGGAGCTGGCGCGCAAATTCACTGGGCTTCAGCATTTCGTTTATGCGAGTTCATCGTCGGTTTACGGCGGGAACAGGAAGCTTCCGTTCTCCGTCGAGGACGAGACGGAGCAGCCGAATTCGCTTTATGCGGCGACGAAGAAGGCCGACGAGTTGATCGGCCACACTTACGCGCATCTCTATGGGGTTCCGGCGACCGGACTTCGGTTCTTCACGGTGTACGGGCCTTGGGGGCGGCCGGACATGGCGGCGTTTCTGTTTACGCGGGCGATTCTGGCGGGGGAGCCGATCGCCGTGTTCAACAACGGCGAGATGTGGCGGGACTTTACGTACATCGACGACATCGTCGCGGGTGTGTTGGCGGCGGTGGCGCGCAAGCCGACCACCACGCCGCCGCATGCAATCTACAATCTGGGCAATCACCGGTCGGAAAAGCTGACCGATTTCATTTCGGTGTTGGAAAAAGCGCTGGGGAAGACGGCGCAGATGAAGTTCGAGCCGATGCAGCCGGGCGACGTCGCGCGGACTTATGCGGACATCGAGGCCTCGCGGCGGGACTTGGGCTTCGAACCGAAGACACCGATCAGCGAAGGCGTTCCGCGTTTCGTTTCCTGGTACCGCGACCACTATCGCATTTGGCCGAAGAATTAGGGCCGGAGATTTCTCTCCGGCCCCGTTGCATCTTGTCTTACCAGCAGAAGCGCCAGCGATGGTGGCCCCAGTGGCGCGGCCAGTGACGGTCGTGCCAACGGTAGTGGCCCCAGCGCGGGTGACCCGAACGCCAGCAGAGGCCGTAGTCGTCCCAGAACCACCATGCGTCGTCGTAGTACCACCAGTACGCATCGTCATAGAAGCGCAAGCCGATGTGCCAACGCCAGCCGTCGTCCCAACCGTTGTTGTACCAATGCGGGTACCAATAGTTGTTGTGGTAGTGGTGGTGGTGACGCCAACGCTTGTGATGTCTCACGCCCGGCCAACGGTCTTGCCAGTTGTTGTCGCGCCAGTCGCGATGACGCCGGTCGCGGTCGCCCCAGTTGCCGTCGCGGTCGCGGTCGCGCCAGTCGCGGTCGCGCCAGTTGCCGTCGCGCCGGCGGCGGTCAGGCGATGCACCTGGGCCACCCGATGGTCCGGGCGGGTTTTCCCAGTTTGTGCCGGGGCCGCCACGCGGTCCAGGCGGATTGTTGTCGTTGTCGCGACGCCAACGCGGGCCTACGCCCGGACCGCCACGCGGACCTGGCGGATTCCAGGTTGTGCCTCGGGTCCCGCCGTGTCCCGGCGGAGTACCCCAGCGCGGACCTGGCGGATTCCAGGTTGTACCTCGGTTCCCGCCGTGTCCCGGCGGAGTGCCCCAGCGGGGGCCTGCGCCCGGACCACCAGCGGGTCCCGGCGGATTGACGCGCTGATGGCGGGCACCCTTACCAGAGCCTTCGCCGCCGTCTTGATGCGCTCCACGGTCGCGGTCACGGCGACCGTCACGATCGCCGCGATCGGCCCAGGCCGGTTCGGCGAGCATGCTCAAGCTCAGCGCAGCTGCAAGCGCGGGAGCTAGAGTTCTCAATTTCATTTCTCTGACCTCTCTAATGGGGTTTCCCCAGGCTCGGCTTTTGCCCTCCCCGCCCTGAATGGTGCATGAACGGCGCGTACAGGTTTGTGAGCGCTGCCCAGGGAGACAAGTTCAGATGCGGACGCTGTTGATCGGTGGGGCTGGCTATATCGGCAGTTCCATCGCGCACCACATGTTGGATTTGGGCCACGAGCCGTTCGTGCTGGACAATTTGTCCACCGGTGCGCGCGAGGCGGTGCCTGCGAAGGTGCCGTTCGTGCAGGCGGATTGTGGTGACGCAGACGCACTGACCCGCGCGATTCGCGAGTGGCGGATCGACGCGGTGGTGCAACTGGCTGCAGCGGTACGCGTTGAGGAATCCGTCGCGCAGCCTGCGAAGTATTATTTCAACAACACGGTGAAATCGCTCAGCGTGTTCGATGTTTGTGCGAACGCGGGCGTGCACGATTTTGTGTTTTCATCCACGGCCGCGGTTTATGGCGAGCCCGCGACGGCGCTGATCGCGGAGGACGCGCCGACGGTGCCTGCGAACCCCTATGGGCATTCGAAGCTGGCCTCAGAGTTCATGCTGAAAGACATCGCGCGCGTGGCCGGCATGCGGGCCACGATCTTTCGCTATTTCAACGTGGCAGGCGCGGACCTCACTTTGCGCACGGGGCAACGCACGCCCGAGGCCACGCATCTGATCAAGGTGGCGTCGGAAGTGGCGACCGGCGCGCGGCCGCAGCTCGATGTCTACGGCACCGACTATCCGACGCGCGATGGCACGGCGATCCGCGACTACATCCACGTGATGGATCTGGCCGACGCGCATGTGCTGGCGCTGACGAAGCCCGGCTCCGCGGGCACGACGCGGCTTTACAATTGCGGCTATGGCACCGGGCATTCGGTGCGCGAGGTGGTGGCTGCGTTCGATCAAGTGCTGAACCACGCGCTGCCCACGCGCGTTTGCCCGCGGAGGCCCGGCGACGTGGCGAGCCTCGCGTGCGACGCGGGGAAGCTGAAGGCCGAGCTCGGCTGGGCGCCGCGGTATGCGTCGATCGGGACGATCGTGGCGACGGCGCTCGACTGGGAACGCAAGCTTGGCGCGGCGTAGCGCTAGAGCGCTGTCTGCTTAAGCCAGACACTTCTGATGTGGCATACGTGGCGCCGCGCAAGAGGCGCTGCGGCGGCCATTTCGCGAACAAGGCCATCGCGAATTTCATCCAGAAACCCTTGGTCTGCATCGGCGTCGTCGTTCGCCTGGTTGCCAGCCGACACCCTTGCCTAGTTAACGGATGAGGATTGGCGAAACAGCGGATTGAACACCTGCGGCCGGTCGGCGGCTTCAAATCGTTAATCCCCCGCGGCCTGGCGCAAACCATGCAGTGGCTCCCCCGATCGCGCTCACGAAAGCCGGAGCTTGACGAGTCATGAGGGGTAAAACGGGGCCGGTTGCGGCCGCTTGGTCGCGTTGCCCAGTGCTGTGCCGAATGAGGACAGATGGGTGGGCGGGCGTTCGGCCCCGGCACACGTTGGGCACGGCCACGGTATGAGCGACCTGCGCACCAGTCTGCTCGTCCGAGCCCTTCATCGATCGCGACACACCTTCCTTTGCGTCGGCATTTTCAGCCTGGTCATCAACTTGGCGATGCTGAACGGTCCGCTGTTCATGCTTCAAGTCTATGACCGCGTACTGATCTCGCGCAGCCACGAGACGTTGCTGTTCCTGACGCTCTTGGCCGTGGGGTTGCTCGCGCTGCAGGCGCTTATAGAGGTAGCGCGCTGCGAGCTCCTGATCCGCAGCAGCGCGCAACTCGACGCGGACCTCAGCGGAGAAGCCTTCGCTCTGTCGCCAAGTACGTCGCAAATGTCCGCCGCTCAAGGTCTGCGCGACCTCGATACCGTGCGCCACTTCCTTGCCGGGCCCGGGTTGATCGCGTTGTTCGATGCACCCTGGACGCCGATCTTCATCTCATTCGTGTTCATGCTCCACCCGCTCCTCGGCATCCTCGCGTTGAGCGGCGCCGCGGTCATCCTGGCGCTGGCCTATCTGAGCGAACTGGCAACGCGGGGCGCAATTGCCGAAGCTGCGACGGCCCATCGCGACGGCGAATATTTCGTCGGCACACTGGAGAACAACCATGAGTCGGCCCGCGCCATGGGCATGGTCGGCAATCTGCAACGGCGCTGGCAGGAGCATCGTGACGCAGGCCTTGCGTGGCACTCCCTTGCCAGCGATCGCGCCGCAAGACTGACCGCGGCCGCGAAACTCGCCCGGCAGGGTTTGCAAATCCTCGCACTGGGCCTTGGCGCATGGCTCGCGCTTGAGAACGAGATCTCGGCCGGCGCCATCGTTGCCGCTTCGATCGTCATCGGCCGCGCTCTGGCGCCGATCGAGGCAACGATCGGCCAGTGGCGAGG
>JBKJZU010000188.1:0-5286 GCA_046715015.1 Micropepsaceae bacterium | reverse complement strand
CACCGCGACGGCCGCGCTGCTGATGATGCTTGCAATGGACGCAATATCGGAAAGACTCATTGTACCCCCTTCAAAAGGATCAGCTACTGCGAGCTTATTGCAGAACGTCCCGATCTGGTGAGCCGATAGGGTCATGAATGGCGCTGGACTCTGGATAGACGCCCTACCTGGGTTGCCTTGGCCGCCGCCACGGCGGCGGTGGTTGGCATTAACCGGTCTCTCTGCGTAGCATGATCCCGAACGCGTACTGTTAGCCGAAAGCCACTATGGCCGACGACACTCAACCTCGAAAACTTGCCACCATTGTCGCGCTCGACGTCGCCGGCTATTCCGCGCGGACGGAGGCTGACGAGGCGCGCACGACGGCGGAAGTAGCAGCACTGCGCAAGGTGATCGAAGCCATCGCCACGAAACACGGGGGCAGGGTGTTCAACACCGCCGGCGACGGCTTCATGCTCGAATTCGGCTCCAGCCTCGCCGCTGTCGAAGCCGCCTTCGAACTCGCGGAAACCTGCGAACCCAAAGTCCGCGTCGGCGTCCACCTCGGCGATGTCGTAGTGCAGCCCAACGGTGACCTCCTCGGCCACGGCGTCAATGTCGCGGCACGCTTGATGGCAAAGAGCGACCCGGGCGGTGCGCTTGTTTCGGGCGCAGTTCGACAATCCATCCGAGGCCCCGTTGCTGAACGCCTTGTCTCTCGCGGATCGATGCAACTCGACAAGATGGCGGAGGTGATTGAGGCCTTTGCAATTGGTGTCAGCGCAATCTCAACGGTCGCGACACCCAAACTTGTCGCTCTGGCGCTCCCGGAAAAACCATCGATCGCCGTCCTGCCGTTCTCCGACATGACAGGCGCGAAGGACCAAGATTATTTCACCGAAGGCATGCTGGTCGAAATCGTCACGGCGCTGTCGGCTTTCCCTTCGCTCTTCGTGATTTCACATGCGGCGAGCCTGAGCCTTCGTGGCGACACGCGCAGCCACACCCTGATCGCGCGCGAACTGGGTGTGCGCTACATCCTGACCGGAAGCGTCCGCAAGTCAGGTGACCGCGTTCGTATCTCCGTTGAACTTCTTGATGAGGGCGCGCGGACGCCAATCTGGACCCAACGCTTCGACGGCACGCTCGAAGACGTGTTCGCGCTGCAGGACACGGTCGCAAACGCCGTCGCGAGCCAGATCGAACCCAGCATCCAGGCGGCCGAAGTGCGTCGCGCGACGACGCGCCCGACCGCGGACCTCGGTGCCTATGATCTCTATCTGCGCGGCTTGCATGCTCAATGGGGTGTGTATGAGAAGAATCCGCTGCAGACAGCACTTGGATTCTTCGAGCAGGCGATCGACCGCGATCCGGATTTCGGGTTGGCGATTGCGCATGCCAGCAATGCGCACATCAACATGTACGCCAATTCCGAGGCCGATCATCCGGATGCTTCGAGGCAAAAGGCCTATGACCTTGCAAAGCGCGCAGAGCGCTTTGGGACCAATGACGCCGAAGTGCTCGCGTTCGCCGCATACTCGCTCCTTCAATGCGGGACTGACATGCAGATCGTCGATGCGTTGATCACGCGTGCACTCGATATGAACCCGGGATCGTCCGTTGTTCGCTATAACAGCGGCTGGATCTACGTGTTCGCCTGTCGTCCTGAAGCAGCTCTGACGGAGTTCGAGAAGGGATTGCGACTCGATCCGAAGTCTCCATGGTGGGGGGCCTTCACGCTCGGTCAGGGTTGGTCGCTCTTTCATCTGCGGCGCTTCGAGGAGGCGCTGCCGCTCATCTACAAGACCATGGATGTCGCCCAGCCCGAACTCACGCGCAAGATTATCGCAGCCTGCCATGGCCATTTGGGCAGATACGATGAGGGAAGGGTGGTTCTGCAAGGCGTCGAACAAAATGCTCCAAGAGAGGCACTCTGGTTGAGCCTCTACCGCGATAACAGCTTTCGCGCAGTAATCGACGAAGGTCTTGCACGCCTGGCTGCGGGTGCGCCGACCCCATGACCGACACCACCCGCAAGCTCGCCACCTCCTTGTGTCAAACTCAAACTTAGCTGGAGCTATCGATGTCAATTGAGGAGATCGGAGTCATCAGCAACCTGGTCGGATCCGTCGCCGTGGTATTGACGCTCTTTTTCCTCGCGTATCAGGTCAACCGGGCGAGGCGGGAATTGTCCCGCGAGAATGCGCGCGCGATGATACGCCACAACGACGACATCCTGCTGAGACTGTCTGACGATCCAAACCTGTTGGATGTGCATATCAGGGGGCTGAAGAGCTTCGAGAATTTGACCGAGGCCGAACGCTTGAAATGGGGTATTTGGCTCTTCACCTGGATCACTCAGTCTGAGCAGGGTTTCATAGATCGGAAGCAACGAGACTTCTCGGGTCTCAACCTCGACCAGTATCTGGAAGGACTTGCGCTGACATTTCGCAGCGCCGGGGGCAAAGCCATGTGGCCCCGATTGAAGCAATGGTTTGACCCAAGCTTTTGCGAAGCACTCGAACGTCAGGTGGCCACATCAAGCACGACGCTCATTGACCAAATGGCGGACCTGGCGTGGCAACCGCCGCCTCCGGCGCAACATCGCTGACGGCACTTCCGGCCACCCGCTTGCTGACCTACAAAATGTGTTAGCTTCCGCCGCAAAGGGGAGAGCTTATTGTCCGATACGGCCGCCAGACGCCTCGCCACCATCGTGGCCCTCGACGTCGCCGGTTACTCGGCGCGGACGGAGGCTGATGAGGCGCGCACGACGGCGGAGGTGGCGGCGCTCAGGCAGGTGATCGAGGGGGTTGCGGTGAAGCACGGCGGCCGCGTCTTCAACACCGCCGGCGACGGCTTCATGCTGGAGTTCGGCTCAAGCCTATCAGCCGTCGAAGCCGCATTCGAACTCGCCGAGACTTGCGAGCCGAAAGTCCGCGTCGGCGTCCACCTCGGCGATGTCGCGGTCCAGCCCAACGGCGACCTGCTCGGACACGGCGTGAACGTTGCCGCGCGGCTGATGGCCAAAAGCGATCCGGGCGGCGCGCTCGTCTCCGCTGCGGTGCGCCAGACGATTCGCGGGCCCGTTGTCGAACGGCTCGTGTCGCGCGGGCTGATGCAGCTCGACAAGATGGCCGAGACGATCGAAGCGTTTGCGCTCGGCGGCGGTGGCGGCACTCATGCGAGTCCCGCGCTTTTGCCCGCGAAGGGTGTCGAGACGCTGCTCGCCGTGCTGCCGTTCGACAATCTTTCCGACGACAAGGAGCTGCAGTTCTTCTCCGACGGCGTCAGCGAGGAGATCATTCAGCGGCTCGCGCGCGGGTCGGCGCTGAAGGTGATCGGCCGGACGACCAGCTTTCAGTTTCGCGGCGAGCGCAAAGGCGATGCGGCGCGCACGCTGAAGTGCAGCCATGTTTTGGACGGCTCGGTCCGGCGATCGGGTACGCGCGTGCGGGTGGCGGCGCACCTCGTCGAGACCGGGTCACAGGTGACGTTGTGGTCGGACCGCTTCGACAGGGGGCTCGAAGACACGTTTGCGGTGCAGGACGAGATTTCGGAGGGGATCGCCACCGCGCTGCATCAAACGTTGAAGCGCGGCGCGAGCAAGGCGGTCGATCCGGCAGCGTACGATCTCTATTTGCGCGCTGCGCCGCATTCCTATTCGCCCGAGGAACTGCGTGGCAGCATTGCGCTGTTGGAACAGGCTGTGCAGTACGCGCCGCAGTTTACAGATGCGTGGGGGCGGCTGGCACATCTACGCGCGTTCCTGCAAAGTTACGAGCCTTACGCAAGCCGCACCGCGACGGGCGAACGGATAAACGAGGAAGCGCGACGCGCACTCGGCGCCGACCCGCAAAACATGAACGCGCTTATCGCGACGGCCTTCATCGTACCGCCGTTCGGACGGTTCGCGGAGCACTACGCCGCCCTCGAACGGATGTGGCAGCTACCCGATAGCGTCGGCGCGCGGCTGTGGACCGGGTACTTTGCACGACCCATGGGGTTCATTCGCCAGTCGCTTGAGGATGCAGAGCGAGCCTTTGCGCTCGATCCGTTGAGCGCGATGGCGGGCAACCTGCTCTCGCTCGCACGAATGGCAGCGGGAAAGTTTAACGGTGTCGTCGGGATGTACGAGGACTTGGTTCGGCGGGCGCCCGACATGCACTACGCCGTTTCAAATCTGATGCGCGCGTACGCGTTTCAAGGCAATTGGGACGGCTTCGACCGGCTGCTCGACCCGAGCGCCAAGCGGCCGTTGCGCGAGCTCGAAGACGGCGTCCTGTTCTTGAAGACGAAGCGCGATCCCACCGCGGAAAACGTCGATCAGATGCGCCAGCGGCTGTTGTCGCGGTTCGAGCAGACGGGCGGCGTCGAAGTCTCGAACCTCGTCTATGCGGCGCATGTGGGGCTTGGTGAGGATGTCTTCCGCCTTGCCGAGACGGCGCGGCTTGGGCCTCGCGGTGCCGCCGACGATGTTCTCGGCGTGGACGCCTATCGCACAGGGCTGCTGTTCTGGAAGGACATGCCGGAGGTCCGCAACGATGTGCGCTTCGTGCGGCTTTGCGTGCGGCTGGGCCTCGTAGAGTTCTGGCTTTCCAGCGGCAAGTGGCCGGATTGTGCGGACACGGTGCCGTACGACTTCCGGGCCGAGTGCGAGAAGGCGCGCGACATTCCGAAAGAGAGCTACGACTTTTGACCGACACCACCCGCAAACTCGCATTAGGGCCAATACCGACATTCCCCTGCTGCGTCTGAGAAGGCTGGATTTCGCCGCAAATGCGACACTCGCAGTGTTACGTCCAAGATGGGCCGTAACCGGAATGAAGTTATCGTCATCGACGAGCTTCATCGCCGCACCAATTGGCATTACCCAAGGCGACCGCCTAGCATGAGGCCCGACCCGCAGTTTTGAGACCGAGCCATCCCGAAGCCATGAAATGCCAGTCATGCAGCACTGACAATCGTGAAGGGCGGAAGTTCTGCGGCGCTTGCGGTGCGCGCCTGTCGGTCAAGTGTATCGCTTGCGGGGCTGCGAATGAGATTGGCGAGACATTTTGTGGTGAATGCGGCGCAAACGTCGGCGCACCGGTACCTGCGCCATCTGCACCTCAACCCCGCGAAACCCCAAAGCATCTCGCCGACAAGATCCGCCAGTCGAAGTCGGCAGTGGAAGGCGAGCGCAAGCAAGTAACCGTCCTCTTCGCCGACGTGAAAGGTTCGATGGAGCTCGCCGAAAGCCTCGACCCCGAAGCGTTCTCGAAGATCATGTCGCGCTTCTTCGCCATCCTCACCGAAGGCGTCGAA
>JBKJZU010000187.1:0-2694 GCA_046715015.1 Micropepsaceae bacterium | reverse complement strand
CGGCAAGGTCGGAGAACTTCTCGAAGAACTCGTCCGCCATCTTCTTCGCCGCGCCGTCGACGAGCCGTTGGCCAAGCTGCGCAAGCTTACCGCCGATGATCGCCTTGACGGTGTAGCGCAGGATCGTCGCGTCGCCGTCTTCGGCGAGCGAGACCTTCGCCTCGCCTTTTGCAAAGCCGGCAGCACCGCCCGAACCTTCGCCCGTTAACGTGTAGCCTATGGGCGGGTTGAGGTCGGACAGCTTGACCTTGCCGGTGAACCGCGCGCTCACCGGACCGATCTTCGCACGTGCAGCAGCTTCGAGTTCGGTGTCGGACAATTTCTTAATTTCTTCGCAGCCGGGAATGGCTTGCCGAAGGATTTCCGGATCGTTGAGCGCAGCCCACACGCGCGCGCGCGGCGCTGCAATCTTGTACTCGCCGGTCATGTCCATCGCGGTGCGACGCTCCGAAACCCGTGATATCTCTTGGCTTATTGATCGCTGCCGTCAACGGAGACGGCGAAATGCGGGTGGTGCCAATCAGGCAAGTTGTGTGGCTTTCGTCACAAGCACCAACAGCAACTTGTCATCCACACATTAAATCGCCTCACGCGATAAAAACACGAAATTGATTCGCCTGTCGTCTTTTACAGGAACGGAAAAAAGGCTAGTGTCCTTTTCAGCGCACGTCGTGTGCTGGCGTGGACACCAATAGTCTACGGCATAAGAGGCAAGGAGCGGTTCAGTGGACACACCAGTATCAATCGCACCGTCGCCGGAGAGTGGGGCGATCCGAGTTACGGGTACCGTAAAGTGGTTCAATCATGAGAAGGGTTACGGCTTCGTCGTGTCGAGCGACGTTCCAGGGGACATCCTACTCCACAAGTCGGTCGTTGAGGCTTACGGCTGTCACGCCATTCTCGAAGGCACGACCGTCGAGATCGACGTCATCCAAAAGGTAAAAGGCCTGCAGGCCCGTAAGCTCCACAACATGGACGAGACGACGGCCGCCAAAGGCCCGCCGGACGGAGCTGCGAAGGCGACCGGCGACGACAAACGCCATCGCAAGGACATTCTGGTGCAAGAGCCCACGGGTCCCGCGATCGAAGCCATCGTGAAGTTCTTCTCGCGTCCTAAGGGCTATGGCTTCTTCGTGCCCGTCTCTGGCGGCGCCGATGTGTTCGCCCACATGGATGTGCTGCGTCGCTGCGGTATCCGCGAACTTCGTCAAGGACAGCGGGCACTGATCCGCGTTATTGAAACCGACAAAGGCTTGTCGGCGACGGATGTGAACCTGTTGCCCGACGTGATGGCCGCGCCGAGGCCGATCCGGATGATGGCCCCAGCCGAGTTCGAGGCGCGGCCGTAAGCGTATCGGCCGAGGACAAGCAATTCGGGGCGCCGTAATGGCGCCCCTTTTATTTTGGCCGGGTTGCCGTCGCAGCCTCCGAGGGCCTATCGTGCACCACATGCACGCCCTTATTTGTTTGAGCCTCTTGTTCGCTGCGGCGCCCGTGGTCATCACGTCTGGACCCGCGGCCAAGCTGGAACCCCTGACGGTCGAAAGCGCGAAGGGCGAGCAAGTATTTTCCGTCGAAGTCGTACGCAAAGAGAAAGACCGCAACCGCGGTCTGATGTTTCGCCAAAGCATGGCGCAAGATCAAGGCATGCTGTTCGACTACGACCCGCCGCAGAAAATTTCCTTCTGGATGAAGAATACATTCATCCCGCTCGACATCATTTTCGTCGATGCTTCGGGCCGCATCCTGAATATCGCCGAGAACACGACACCGTTAAGCCTCGAACGTCTGCCTTCAGCCGGCGTGGCGCGTGGCGTGCTGGAAATCAACGGCGGCCTAAGCGCAAAGCTCGGCATCAAGCCGGGCGACAAGATCAACCACGCGATATTCGACCCCGTCCAATGAAACTCGACGCGGGTCCACCCGAAGGCTTCGTCTTAAGCGAGGGACGTGGCCCCTTCACCTCGCATAACGGCCCCGTCTATCACAGCACCGAAGGCGGCAAATTCCGCCAAGGTTTCCGCGTGCTCGCCCACCACTGCAATGGCCACGGCATCGCGCATGGCGGCTGGTTGAGCGCCTTCACCGACGGCGTCCTTGGTGCGGCGGTTTGGCGAGAGACGAAAGCCCCCGCCGTCACGCTGCGGCTGAACGTGGATTTCCTCGACATGGTCCGCCCTGGAGAATGGGTCGAAGGCGCGGCGGTCGTCACCCGTGCGACGCGCACGCTGGCCTTCGCACGGGCCGAACTGACGAGTGGGGGCCGCAAGGTGCTAACGGCCGAGGGCGTTTTTAAACTGATGAAGACGCGGCCGGGCCAACCCAAAAATAGCCAAGACCGCCAAAGCGGCTTGCGACGGACCGCCCAAAGCCCTATTTGACCCACCCTTCATGTCGGGGCGTGGCGCAGCCTGGTAGCGCATCTGGTTTGGGACCAGAGGGTCGCGTGTTCAAATCACGCCGCCCCGACCATTTTACCGGCGGTTCGATGTTTCTGATCCTTCACGGCGAAACGGAGTGGAATCGCGAGCGGCGCTTTCAGGGGCGGTTCGATTCGCCGCTGACGGCGCTGGGCGAGGCGCAGGCGCTGGAGCAGGCGCGGGCGCTGAGGGCGCATCGGCCGGCCGATCCGCATTTCTATCGCCTTGTCTCGAGCCCCCTTGGACGAGCCGTGACAACGGCGCACATCGTGGC
>JBKJZU010000186.1:0-9083 GCA_046715015.1 Micropepsaceae bacterium | reverse complement strand
GCGAAAGCGGTCGATGCGCGCGGGATCGAGCTTAGCCAGGCGGGCGTGAATGCGTGCGTGGCGAAAGGGCTTCCCGTCATTCAAGGCGACGCTGATACCGACCTTCGCGACTATCCTGCGCAGTCGTTCGACTTTGCGATTTTGAGCCAGACGATCCAGGCGACGCACAAGCCGAAACTTGTGCTCGATCAGCTGTTGCGGATCGGCAAGCGCGTGATCGTCTCATTTCCGAATTTCGGGTTTTGGAAGGTGCGGCTGAAGCTGGCGCTGACGGGGCGGATGCCGCGCACGGGTGTGCTGAACTACGCGTGGCACGAGACGCCGAACATTCACCTCTGCACGATCGCGGATTTCGTTGCGTTGACGCGCGAGATCAACGCCACGATCGAGCAGTCGCTGGCGGTGAGCGAGAGCGGCGATGTGCGCGAGCTTAGCGAGCCCGGGTATTGGGATAATTTGACCGCCGAGGGCGCGATCTTCCTGTTGGCACGGCGCGCTTAGTCACGAGCACCGGCCTTGCGGGCACGCGCTGGCGCAAGCCGCGGTCGGGAGCGAGCGCGATGACTTCCTTCGTCACTTCCATCAAGTGAACGCCCGCGAGTTGCGGCCAGATGCGATGACCCCAACGCTCCCAACGCTGGCCCGAGCGCACCAGAAAACCTGCGCCGAAGGGCGGCATGTGCAAGCACGTCGTCACGGCCGTCGGCGTGAACATTGCGTCGGTCAGCAAGCGGTTCAGCTGCGCGCGCGAAAACGGGCGGCCGTGCCCGAACGGCGTCGTTTCGACTTGCGCCCAAAGGCTGGTGCGGTTCGGCGCGATGACGACAACGCGGCCTGACGGCGTCAGCACGCGCCAGATCTGGCGGAGCAACGGCCGCAACGTCTCCGTCGTCTCGAGCAGATGGGCGACGACGACACGGTCGATCGACGCGTCGGGCAGCGGTAACGCACTTTCGTCGGCAAGTCCGGTCAGATTCGCGGTTTCCGACGGCCAGTAGGCGACGCCTTGCTGCGCCGGCATCAAGCCGATCACGCGCTCCGCTTCGCCCTGGAACGGACGCAGATAGGGCGTCGCGTAGCCTAAGCCCAACACCGACATGCCTTTGACGTTCGGCCACACTTCCCGCAGGCGCGTGCGGATGTAGCGGCGCGCGATTTGGCCGAGTTCCCGTTCGTAAAAGGCATGGAGCTCGCCAGCGTCAAGGTGCATGGCGGGCCTTCAACCAGCTGCCTCAGACGCCGTCTTCTTCTTCAGGTGCCTGATCCAGCGCGCATCGAGGTTGGCGATGGGGAAGTAGATGAACACGTCCGTCGTGCCGAACTGATGGTCGATCACCGCGCCGTCCCCGATTTGTGCGCCCGAACGGCAGTAGCCCTTCACCAGCGGCGGTAGCGAACGGAGACCTTCGGCGGCATCGATCTGATCTTTCGGCACCAGGTCCATCGACACGTAGCGCGACGGGAGCGCGCGCACGGCCGCCGCTTCCTTCGTCCCGTGGAAGTGATGCAAATAGGAGAGCTGCAGCGCCAACGCCTTCGGGTCTGTCCCCGGAAGAGACGCGCAACCGAACAAGAACGCGATATCGTGGCGGAGCACATAGACGAGAAGGCCGCGCCAGAGCAGCTGCATCGTCGGGCCGGTGCGGAACTCTTTCTCGACGCAGGAGCGGCCGAGTTCGAGCATGCGTTCGCCGGCGCGCGCTTTGATCACGGCGGAGATGTCGTATTCGCTGGCCGTGTAGAAGCCGGTCGGCGAGCGGGCAGCCGCATCCTCGCGCATCAGCCGATAGGTTGCGACAACGCGGTTGTCGTCGCGGTCGACGACAAGCAGGTGTTTGCAGATCGGATCGTAGGCGTCGAAGTCGCGGCCGGCCGCCGCCATCTCGGGCGAGGGCTTCGCGTTCATTTCACGATAGAAGACGTCGTAACGCAGGCGCTGTGCCGCCTCGATCTCGGCCGGTGTGGTTGCCAGGCGCACTTCAAGTGAGCCCGAACTGTCGAGGACGTTATTGCTGCCCGCGCTTTGCGGCTTGGTGCCAGTCATTCGTGTTTCCGCGGGCACGGATTGGCCCGCTCGTATTGGTTGGACCACAATTTAAGGGACGCCCGTGTCGGTGGCAAACTCCGAGGCGGGCTTCAACGAAGGGCCGTGGTCCCTGCGCATGAGCCACCAAAGCAGCAGAAGCCCCGGGATCGCGAGGGCGGTGGCGATGATGTAATACCAAACCCAGCCCACCGCGACGACGGCGAAACCGGCAGGCGCCGACAGCGAAATACGAGCCTGAGCGGCCAGCGACGACAAGAGTGCATATTGGGTCGCCGTGTAATTGCGGTTGCCGCAAAGCAACGACAAATAGGCGACGAAAGCGGCGCCGCCGATGCCGGTCGCAAGATTTTCGACGCCGACAGAACCCGCGAGCGCCGCGAACGCCCAATAGCCGGGAGCGCCGGCGGCATCGATGGCGGCGAACGTGATCTGCTTCGTGCCCTCGGCGTCTGGAACTCCGATCGCCGCAGTCAGGTCCGGAAGCACCAGCGCCGGCCAAATGAAGATCAAGTTCGTCGCCATCTGCGCGATGCCGCCGATCCACAGCGCGCGCATGACACCCAAGCGGTTTGCAATGATCCCGCCGACGTACCCGCCGACCAGCACCGCGAAGAATCCGAACGGCCACTGAATCGCCGCGTATGTTGCCTTTTCGAAGCCCAGCTTCAGGAAGAAGAACGTTCTGAGCTCCGAAGTGAATGCATCTCCCAGCTTGAAGAGCACGACGAACAGCAGGATCGCCCACCACAGGTCCTTGCGCAGGAAGTCGGAGAACGGTTCGACGACGGACGTCCGGAAGCGCTCGGCAAACGGCTTCTCGAACCGCGCCTTCTGACCTTCCCATGATTCGGGCGCGAGGAGCGTGCCGACGATGCCGACCGCCACCATCGCGGCCATCGAGAGGTAGCCGTAGGACCAGGCGTCTGCTCGGGGAACACCCGAGTATTCAAGCCAGCTGACCAGCATGACCGCGCCGGTAAACGAGATCAGCATCGCGGTGCGATAGGCCGCGTTGTAATTTGCGTAGCCCGCCGTGAGCTCCGTTTCTTTCAGCGCCTCGATCCGATAGGCGTCGATGACGACGTCTTGCGACGCCGAGAAAAACGCAACGAGCGCCGCTACGGCCGCCAGCGTGAGTTTGCTTTCGAGCGGATCGACGAGCGAAAGCGCGGCGATCGCGCAGGCGAGGCAGATTTGGGTGACGAGCAGCCACGATCTGCGATGGCCGAGCCAGCGGCTCAACACCGGGATCGGAATGCCGTCGATGGCCGGCGACCACAAGAACTTCCAAGCATAGGCCGCTGCCACCAAGCCAAACAGGCCGATCTCTTCGACCGAGACCTTGCTTTCGGTGAGCCAGGCTTGGAGCGTCGAACTGGTCAGCTGATAGGGAAGGCCGGCCGAGAAGCCGAACAGGAACATCAGCGCGACCCGGGGGCGGAAGTAGACAGAAAGCGCGTCCCACCAATGGTCTTGCGGCGGCACTGCGTTGGCGGCCGGTCCTGACATACTAACCTCACTGGTGGCGGGCGTTTCGGGCCGGATCAGACTCGTCTGGCCCTTGCTTTGTCAAATCGGGATTGTTCGACCGCAGAACCGCTACAGCCGAACCAATGAACGCGCGGTTTCAACGGCACGCGTTCCGCGTCGATTCGCTTGCGTAACCGGCGTGCTTAAGCGGATTTCGCCGCTTTGGTCGCGGTCGGCGCGAAGCGCTTCAGCACCGCGTATAGCGCGTCGAGGTTCAAGGGCTTCGCCAAGAAGTCGTCCATGCCGGCGTCGACGCAGATCTGGCGGTCGTCTTCGAGCGTCGAGGCAGTCAGGGCCACGATCGGCAGGCGGCCGCGGCGGCGGCCCGCTTTCTCTTGCGCGCGAATGCGTCGCGTCGCCTCGAGGCCGTCCATCTCCGGCATGTGGACGTCCATCAGCACCAGATCGTAGGGCGCAACCGCGAGCGCTTCGACGGCCTCGCGGCCGTTCGCAACCGTGTCGACGCGGTGGCCCATCTTGCCGAGCAGCGCGGTCGCCAGCATGACGTTGATGCGGTTGTCCTCCGCCACCAGGATGCGCATGCTGACGCCTTCGGTGGACTGCGCAGGCGCGTGATTGTCGGCGAGCGCGGGGTCGACGGTGGTGCTGTCTTCGCCGTTCAGCACCGCAGCGACACGCTGGATCAGCGACGTGCGGCGGATCGGTTTGATGAGGTAACCGTTGAAACCCGCCGATTGCAGTTTCGGCAGCGCCGCGCGTTCACCAACCGGCAGAAGAACGATCGTCTTCACGCCTTGCAGCCGCGCTTTCAGCCGGACGAGCAGTTCGGTGGCGGGGGCACTGCCGGCACGGCTGTCCATCAGCAGCACGTTGAACGAGCCGCTGGCGAGCGCGGTTTCAGCCGCCGCCGTTCCCTTGGCTGCGAACGCATCGGCGCCCACTTCGCAAAGTTGGCGCACGAGCGATTCGGCGAGACCCGGGAACGCGGTCAGCACCAACACCTTCGCGCCGGTGAGCGACGATTCTTGCACCTCGGCGCCCGGCGCGCGCTTCATCGGCAACGTGAACCAGAAGCGGCTGCCCTTGCCGACTTGGCTGGAGGCGCCGACCGCGCCGCCGAGCGCTTTGACCAGGCGCTGCGTGATCGCGAGCCCAAGGCCCGTGCCGCCGTAGCGGCGCGCAAACGAGGAGTCGGCTTGCGTGAATTCCTGGAAGATTTTAGGCAATGCTTCGTCCGAAATTCCGATGCCGCTGTCGGCAACCTCGAAGCGGATGAAGCGGGCATCCGTGTCGGGCGTCGCCGTGATGCGCACGCCGCCAATGTCGGTGAACTTGACCGCGTTGCCTGCGAGGTTCAGCAGCACCTGGCGCACGCGGCCTTCGTCGGCGAGCATCTGCCCGTTGAGGCGCGGGTGCGCGTAGGTCGCGATTTCGATGCCCTTCTCGAAGCAACGATGCCCCAGGAGCTCGGCCACGCTTTCGATCAGCGTACGCGGCGAGAAGGCGGTTTCTTCCATCGGCATCGCGCCGGATTCGATCTTCGAGAAGTCGAGGATGTCGTTGATGATGTCGAGCAACGCCTCGCCGGATTCGCGCACCGCGTTCGCGTAGGAGCGCTGCTCCGCCGTCATCTGCGTATCGAGCAACAGACCCGCCATGCCGATGACGCCGTTCATGGGCGTGCGGATTTCGTGGCTCATCGTGGCCAGGAACATCGACTTCGCGCGGTTTGCGTCTTCGGCCTTGTCGCGCGCTTCGCGGAGCGCCGCTTCAAGTTCCTTTTGCTCGGTGATGTCGCGGGCGACGCTTTGGATTTCGGTCACGTGGCCGACGTCGTTGCGGATCGCATAGTCTTCCCAGGCGAACCAACGCCAACCTTGGCTTGTCTTCAGGCGTTGATCGTAGCGCACGCGGCCCGCCGATTGGCCGGTCAGCGTGGGCGGATGGTCGATCTTTTCGTCCGGGTGGAGTTCCGGCGTGAACTGGCGGCCCAGCGCGCGTTCGCGGACCAGGCCGAAGGTCTGACAAAAGGCGTCGTTTGCGAAGGTCAGCCGGCCATCGGGCATCTTACGCAGGATGACGTCGCCTTGCTGTTCCACCAGGCCGCGGTAGCGCGCTTCGTTCACCTGCAACTCGCGGTGACGCTGTTGCAGCGCACGGACAGTCGTTTCAAGTTCCAGCTTGACCCGCGCGAGTTCGCCGGAGCGCAAGTCCAACGCATCGACGCGCTTGCGCGCTTCCAGCAGCGCCATGAAAAGAACCGCAAGACCCGCCAACGCGACGAGGCCGATGCCGAACGGCGTTGGGCTCATCGTGCTCGCCGGAAACGCCATCATCGCCGCCGTGGTGATTGCCACCGCGGCGAGCAAGATGACGATAAACAGACGCGCGAGATCGGGGGCGTTCACACGGTCCTCAGAGCCCAGGGGTTAAGCCAAGGTCCGTAAACTCGCAGGGATCGTCTTAAGATTGCTTAAACTTTCATCGTTACCGCGTGCGGCTTTCGTGCGTCCGCAGAAATGGTTGGAGTGGTAGACGAAAGTGACAGGGCGCGTGCCCCGCACGGCCGATGAGCCGCGCGAGGCCGTTACCGGCAATTAGTGATGACGCGCACGCGCGGGCTTCTGTTCGCCGAACACAAAGCGGCCGAGCAATGCGCCGATGCCGCCACCGGCAGCGGTCGAGCCGAACACTTGCGACAGCACGATCGGATCGAACATCGGGCCCGTGACCGTCGAGGCGTCGGCCATACCGATCAAGCCCATGAACTGTGTGCTAAGTGCTGCGAAGTCGATGATCTGCGTCGTGCCTTCGGCGAGCGGCGTCCATCCGATCGCTTGCGTGATTGCGGTGCCGAGCGTGCCAGAGATGCCACCCGCGACGGCGCCGGCGCCTGTCGCCATCGTGCTTGCGGTCTTGCGCTGTGTCATCGAGTAGTAGGCGCCGGTAAGTGCCGCGATGAGGCCGCCGGAGGCGAGCTGTGCGCTTAAGCCGTAGTTCGTGAGCATGTCGGCGGCGCCGCCGATGTTCATCGTGTTCGCGAAGGCCAAGCCCACTTGCAGGATCGTGCCCATGAGTCCGGTCGACACGACGCCCGGCTGGATGAGGTATTGAACATAGCGAAGCATGTGATTCCCCTTGGCCGCTGATTTGCTGCGGATTCTAACACGGGGGGTGATGCGCGGCGGACGCAGGGTGCCAGCTTTTGATGGCCTGCAACGCCTGGCATATCGGGCGGAAAACAGCCGTAGCCGCGCGCTAGTTGGTGATTTGCAAGCGGCGGTAGCTCAGCGCTTCGGCGATGTGGGGGCGTTTGACGCCGTCTTGATTCTCGAGATCGGCGAGCGTGCGGGCGACGCGCAGCACGCGGTGATAGCCGCGGGCGGAGAGTTTGAGTGCGTCGACCGCCTTTGTGAGTAACGCCAGGCCGGCCTCGTCGGGGCGCGCGACGGACTCCAAGAACTCGCCGTCGGCTTCCGCGTTCGTGCGGATCGGTGTTGCGTCGTAGCGCTTCCTTTGGATGTCGCGCGCGGTGGCGACGCGGGCTGCGACTTCGGCGGTACCTTCGGCGGGCGGCGGGAGCGTTAGGTCTTGCGCGCTGACGGCGCTCACCTCCACGTGCAGGTCGATGCGGTCGATCAGCGGGCCTGAGAGTTTCGATTGGTATTCGCTCGCGCATTTTGGCGCGCGCGAGCAGGCGCGTTCGGGATCGGAGAGGAATCCGCACCGGCACGGGTTCATCGCGGCGACGAGTTGCACGCGGCTTGGATAGCGGATGTGCGCGTTGGCGCGGGCGACGAGCGTCTCGCCGGACTCGAGCGGTTGGCGAAGCGAGTCCAGGACTTGGCGCTGAAACTCCGGCAACTCGTCGAGGAAGAGCACGCCGAGATGCGCGAGGCTGACTTCACCGGGTTTGGCGCGAATGCCGCCGCCGACGAGCGCCGCCATGCTGGCCGAATGATGCGGGTTGCGAAACGGGCGGCGGCGTCCGATCGCGCCGTTCTTCAGTTCGCCGGCGAGGCTTTGGATCATCGACACTTCGAGCGCTTCGCGCGCGTCGAGTGGCGGCAGCAATCCCGGCAGGCGTGCCGCCAACATGGATTTGCCGGCGCCGGGCGGGCCCAGCATCAGAAGATTGTGGCCGCCGGCGGCTGCGATTTCGAGCGCGCGCTTGGCCGTCTCCTGCCCCTTCACGTCGCGCAGATCGGGCACCACGATCTTCTCGTCGGCAAGTTTGGCGACGGGCGGGCTCAACACCTGCACGCCTTTCAGATGATTGATCAGGGCGACAAGCGTGGGCGCTGCGATGATTTCAAGGCCACCGGCCCAGGCGGCTTCGGGCCCGGAGTCTTTCGGACAGACGAACGTGCGTTCGAGTTCGAGCGCTTTGATCGCCGCGGGCAAGACGCCGGCGACCGGGATGATCGCGCCGTCGAGCGAGAGTTCGCCCAGCGCCATATGGCTCGCCATTTCCGGCAGCGGTAGGACGCCCATGACGGTCAAGAGGCCGAGCGCGATCGGCAAGTCGTAGTGGCTGCCTTCTTTCGGCAGGTCGGCGGGCGACAGGTTCACGGTGATGCGCTTGCTGGGCAGCGCCAAGCCCACCGCGTGGAGCGCGGCGCGGACGCGTTCACGGCTTTCGGCAACCGCTTTGTCGGCGAGGCCCACGATCGACATGCCCTCCTTGAGGCCGCCGCTCGTGTTCGCCATGTGGACTTGGACGTCGACTTCGCGCGCTTCGATGCCGACAAAGGCGACAGTCGAGATGTGCGCGACGGTCATGCGCGCGGGGCGGCGTGGCGCTTTTCGATCGCGTTCCAGATGAGGGCCGCGACATCGACACCTTCGAAGCGCTTCACCTCCCAGATGCCGGTCGGCGAGGTGACGTTGATTTCGGTGAGGTAGTCGCCGATCACGTCGATGCCGGTGAAGATGAGACCGCGGCGCTTCAGCTCAGGCCCGATGCGGGCGCAGATTTCTTTGTCGCGCGCGGTCAGCGCCGTCTTCTCAGGCCTTCCGCCGACATGCATGTTCGAGCGCGCTTCGCCGGCCGCCGGTACGCGGTTGATCGCGCCCACCGCCTCACCGTCGATCAGGATGATGCGCTTGTCCCCTTGGCGGACCTTTGCTTCGTAACGCTGCACCATCATCGGTTCGCGCACGAAGGCCGCGAAGAACTCCATCATCGCGTTCAGGTTTTCGTCGTCCTGCCGAATGCGAAATACGCCTATGCCGCCGTTGCCGTAGAGCGGCTTGATCACGATCTCGCCGTGTTCGGCGCGGAAGGCGCGGATCGCGTCCGGGTCGCTTGTGATGAGCGTGGGCGGCATGAGATCCGGAAACTCGGTGACGAACACTTTCTCCGGCGAATTGCGAACCCAGTAGGGATCGTTCACAACCAGCACGCGCTTCGGCAGGCGCTCCAGCATGTGGGTCGTCGTGATGTAGCCCATGTCGAACGGTGGGTCTTGTCGAAGCAACACGACATCGACGGTCGAAAGATCGAGCGGCTGAGCGGCGCCGATGGCGTGGTGGTTGCCGCGTT
>JBKJZU010000185.1:0-20138 GCA_046715015.1 Micropepsaceae bacterium | reverse complement strand
TCGTTTCGCGTCCATAGTGACCGCTCCGTGAAGCAGAATTAAGGCGGACGACCCGTGACACCTTCCAAACGCAGCGAAGTTGCGCCGTTTTTCGTGATGGATGTTCTAGACCGCGCGAATGCGTTGGCTGCAGCGGGCCGGACCGTATTTCACCTTGAGGCCGGACAGCCCGGAACTCGGGCCCCGAGGGCGGCGTTGGAAGCCGCCGCCCAGGCGCTGACGTCGGACGTGTTGGGTTACACCGAAGCGCTGGGCCGGCCTGCGTTGCGCCAGCGAATCTCGCGGCACTATCGCGATGCGTACGGCATCGACGTGCCGCCGGGACGAATCGTGATCACCGCGGGTTCGTCGGCGGGGTTCGTGCTTGCGTTTCTCGCCATGCTCGATGAGGGGCAGACGCTCGCCATGGCGAACCCGGGGTATCCGGCCTATCGCAACATCGCGCACGCTTTGGGGATAACACCGAAGCTGATCACGTGCCGGGAGGCGATGCAGTTCCGGCTGACGGCCGAGGCGGTTGCGGCGGAAACTGGCATCGACGGTTTGCTGATTGCGAGCCCGGCCAATCCGAGCGGGACGGTGATCGGCGCGCGCGAGTTGCAGGCAATCGTCGAGGTTTGCGCTGAGCGGAGGGTGAAGCTGATCTCGGACGAGATCTATCACGGTATCGCCTATGGGGCGCGTGCGCAGACGGCGCTGGCGTTCTCCGACGATGTGGTCGTGATCAATAGCTTCTCCAAATACTTCTCGATGACCGGGTGGCGGATCGGTTGGATGGTCGTACCGGAGAGTTTGGTGCGCGCGATCGAGAGGCTCACACAGAATTTCTACATTTCACCGCCCACGATTTCTCAGGTCGCTGCGCTGGCCGCGCTCGATGCGGGCGACGAGTTGGATGGGCACGTGCGTACGTATGCGCGCAATCGCGAGCGTCTGCTTGCAGCGGTTCAGGCGGCGGGTTTCGGCGCGATCGCGCCGGCCGATGGCGCGTTTTATGTGTATGCGAGCGTGGCGCCGTTCGCGATGGATGCGACCGCGTTTACGAAGGCTCTCCTCGAAGAGACCGGCGTTGCGGCTACGCCGGGCAACGATTTCGATCCCGTCGAAGGCAGCAGCTGGGTGCGTTTCTCTTACGCGGGCAGCGCGAACGAGATCGATCGCGCCGCCGATGCGTTGATTGCGTGGTGCGCCAAGCGGCGTTAGCTGCCGCTGCGCTTGTTCCACCAGCCTTTGCGTTCGGGCTTCGGCTCGGTGCTGGTCGGGCCGGGCTCCTCAGGCTTCGCGCCAAATCCAAACAGCGACGCGATCGAGGGACGCTCGGCTCTCGCTTCTGTCGCCGCCTCGGCGATGGGCTCAGGTTTAGGCTGCGGCGCGGGAGCGGCGACACGAGGCTGTTCCACATGTTGCGGCGGACGTTCACCGCGGCGCGTGTCGAATCCGCCGGTCGCGGGCCAATCCGGCGCGTCGAGTGCTTCAGCTGGCGTCGGCAGGTGGCCGATGGGGGAGGGGGCGGCGGTTTGCTGATGCTGCGGCACGTAATCGCCAGCGCCTTCTTCGCGACGGCCTCTGCGGCCTCTGCGCCCGCGACGACGGCGGCGGCGTTGGCCGTCGCCTTCGCCAGCTTCATTGGGTGCTCCCGCGGCTGGTTGGCTACCTGCCTCGTTGTCGTCGCCCCCAGGCCCTTCAGTATCGCCATCGGGGACATCGTCGTTGCTGGCTTCGGCTGACGGTTCCGCGCGTTTAACGGATGCGCCTTCCGCTTGCGCGGGTTGCGGCCGATCGCCGGGGGTGCGGTCGCGATCACGCCCGCGACGACGACGGCGGCGGCGGCGAGGGCCATCGGCTTCGCCTGCGGCACGAGCCTCTTCGGTTTGCGGTGCCTCTTCACGCTCTTCGGATTCGGGCGCGGTTCCGTCTGAAGTTTCTTCCTCATCGTCCTGGTGGACGTCGTCGTTCGCTTCGAGTTCGCTTTCGACGGTGACGGCCGAGGCTGCCGCGGGCTTGCGCGGTTCGAACGGCACACTGGCGCCGCGTTCAATTTCGTAGGTCGATGCCGCGAGCGAGGGCTTCGATTCGATGTAGATGTAGACGTTGTGGCGGTCTTCAATCGACGTCAGCTGTGCGCGCTTGTGATTGAGGACGTAGAGCGCGATCTCCGGCGGAATGCGCAGCGTGATAGCGACCAGTTTTTCGCGCTGACAGTATTCTTCGACAGCGCGCAGAACGCGCAGCGCCATCGAACCGACCGAGCGGATCACGCCGCGGCCTTCGCAGTGCGGGCACGAAATCGTCGCGCCTTCGACCATGCCGGCGCGCAGGCGTTGGCGCGACATTTCAAGCAGGCCGAACGGCGAGATGCGGCCAAGTTGGATGCGCGCGCGATCGTGGCGGAGGCAATCCTTCAGGCGCTTTTCGACGGCACGGTTGTTGCGATGCTCCTCCATGTCGATGAAGTCGATCACGACGAGGCCCGCAAGGTCGCGCAGCCGAAGTTGGCGCGCGATTTCTTCGGATGCTTCCAAATTGGTTTTGAGCGCGGTATCTTCGATGTGGTGTTCGCGCGTCGCCTTGCCGGAGTTCACGTCGACCGCGACCAACGCTTCGGTCTGGTTGATGACGATGTATCCGCCCGAGCGGAGGCGGACGACCGGATTGAACATGCTGTCGAGGGCGGCCTCGACGCCGTAGCGCTGGAACAGCGGTACGTGATCTTGGTAGTGCTTGACCGATTCAGCGTGGCTCGGCATCAGCATGTTCATGAAGCCGTGCGCTTCGTCGAAGCCTTGTTCGCCTTCGACGAAGACTTCTTCCACGTCCTTCGAATAGAGGTCGCGGATCGTGCGCTTGATAAGGTTGCCTTCCTCGTACACCAGCGTCGGTGCGGTCGACTTCAGCGTCAGGTCGCGCACGGCATCCCATTGGCGGAGCAGGTATTCGAAGTCGCGGCGAATTTCTTGCTTCGTGCGGTTCGCGCCGGCGGTGCGGATGATGACACCCATGCCGTCCGGAACCTCGAGTTCGCCCGCCACTTCCTTGAGTTTCCGGCGGTCGGCCATGTTCGAGATCTTGCGGGAAATGCCGCCGCCGCGATCGGTGTTCGGCATCAGCACGCAATAGCGTCCGGCAAGCGACATGTACGTCGTGAGAGCAGCGCCTTTGTTGCCGCGTTCTTCCTTGACCACTTGGACCAGTAGAACCTGCCGCCGCTTGATGACCTCTTGGATCTTGTAGCGGCGCATCGACCGATGGTCGCGGCGCGGGAGTTCTTCCATCGCGTCGTCCGAGGCGGCAGTTTCGTGCGCCGCTTCGGCGACTTCGGCCACCTGGAGCGGCGTTAGGTCGGGGACGTCATCGTGCGCTTCGTGCGCGGTCTCGGCGGTCCCATCGATGATGATCTCGTGGTCGCTTGCGATATCTTTCGGTTCGGATGGCGGTGCGTCGGGATCGGTCTCCGGATCGTGGACCCACACATCTTCGGCGCCGCTGGTCTCGACTTCGACAATGCCTGCCTCTTCCGGATCGCCAATGAGCGAAGGTTCGGACGGCGAGGTCGTGAAATCGCTGTGTGCCGTGGCGGGGGCATGATCTCCGCCGTTCATGTCGGGGAGATCGACGGGGGTTGCGGCGTCCGCGACGGCTTCGTCGTCGTCTTCCAGTTCTTCGCGGCGGCGGGCCGCGCGATTGGCTTCGAGCAACGCCTGACGGTCGGCGGTCGGGATTTGGTAATAGTCGGGATGGATTTCCGAGAACGCCAAGAAGCCGTGCCGATTGCCGCCGTATTCGACGAAGCAGGCCTGCAACGAGGGTTCGACCCGCGTTACTTTGGCTAGATAGATGTTTCCTTTGAGGGGCCGGCGCGATGCCGACTCGTAGTCGAATTCCTCAACCCTGTTTCCATCAAGTATGACGACGCGTGTTTCTTCCGGGTGGCTCGCGTCCACCAGCATTTTCTTCGACATCAAAAAAGTCTCCGGAACCCGCGCGCTGCGGCCGTGGCTGCGCACTGCGCCTGGACCGATGTCCGCGCACGCCGAGTTCCAATTGGTTGGATGTTACAGATGAGCCCATCGCCGTCACGGTAGTCGCCGGGTGCGGAAAGAATGTCCGCTCCCGAGCCGTGTGCGATGTGGCGAAAAACGTCATGGGAAGTCCAAAACCCTCAGCCGATGCCCCGAATTGGGCGACCAGCGAATTGGTGCTGCTTCCCTCCCGATTGGAGTGCCTTTGGGCACATGGGATGCGAGCGCCGTACCGACCTTTCAGACCCCGCCCTTGCGATTCGGGTCTGAGCTAAAGATCGGTTCAGGGTTCTTGTAGACTCGTTGGTCACCCCTCGCAACCCCGAACCAGCGCAGAATTCTGCGGTTTTCGGAGTCGGCCTGGCGAAGGCCCGATCTTGAGGGCATATCGTAGCCGATTCTTGGCTAACGGCTCGTCAACGTGCGTTGAGCGACGATGCCGGGTCGTTGGGAGCCACGAAGCTTCGGAACATGCCATTGCATCGTCTGAGCCTGATTTTGGGCCTGGTGCTCGCTTGCGTTGCTGGTGCGGTTTGGGCCGCGCCGCAGCCTGTGATCAGCGAGATCCGCGTGGGTAAGCACGACGATCACACGCGTTTCGTCATCGACGTTTCGCAGAAGGTCGATTTCAACGTCTTCACGCTCGCCGATCCTTACAGGGTGGTGATCGACTTTCCGGAGGTCGGCTGGCGTATCGATCCGGCAGCGGCGAAGAGCGCGGTTGGATTGATGAAAGGCTATCGCTACGGGCTTTATCGGCCTGGCCGTTCGCGGATGGTCGTCGATCTGAGCGGGCCCGCAACGCTTGCAAACAAGTTCCTCCTGCCGCCGGAAGGGCAGCGGCAATACCGATTGGTGCTCGACCTCGTGCCGACGGATCGCACCAGCTATTTGAAGACTGCCGGTTGGCCGGAGGCCGCGGCACTCGACACGCCGTCTGTTCTCGAAGAGCCGCCGATCGCCGATCCCGCGATCGAGAAGCCGCGGAACATGAAGCGTGTTGTGATCATCGACCCGGGCCATGGCGGGGTTGACCCGGGCGCGACGGGCGTTAGCGGCGTGCTCGAGAAGGACTTGGTGCTGTCGGTCGGTACGGCGTTGCGCGACGCTCTTGAGGCGACCGACAAGTACAAGGTGGTCATGACCCGCGACACGGACATCTTCTTGTCGCTGAAGGCACGGGTTGCGGTCGGCAGGCGGGCGCGGGCCGACCTCTTCATTTCGCTGCACGCCGACTCGGCACCCAATTCGCATGCGCGCGGCGCGTCGGTCTACACGCTTTCGGAGAAAGCGTCGGACCGTGAGGCCGAGGCGTTGGCGCGGTCGGAGAACCAGTCGGACGTGATCGCGGGCGTCGACCTGACCAATGAGTCAGATATCGTGACCAGCATCCTGATCGACCTGGCGCAGCGGGAAACCAAGAACAGTTCGGTTAAATTCGCCCAATCGCTCGTGCCAGAGTTGCAGCATGCGGGCGGCGTAACCCAGAGAAGCCATCGTTTCGCCGGATTCATGGTCTTAAAGGCCCCGGACGTGCCTTCGGTTTTGATCGAGCTCGGATATCTTTCCAGCACTGACGACGAGTCGGAGATGAGGACGAGGCGTTGGCGGGCGAGCATGTCGTCTGCGATCAGCCGGGCGGTGGACAGCTACTTCAAACAAAGCCGACTTGAGCATAAGGCCGAAGCCGGCGAATAAGTGGGGGCGAAATGCTCGCGAATTGTGACAAAATGCGCGGAGTTGTGCGCTTCGTTGGGGATTTTTCACGTGGCGGTTCGGATCGCCGTGATATAACCGCCTAAAGCGCCGATTACGCGCGGGATCGTTCAACACATGTATCGTTTTATCGCGTACACGCTGGGCGGGATCGCGGTCCTGATGATCTCGGTTTTCGCCGGGGTCGCGTTGTACTTGTACAAGCTGAGCCAGGACCTTCCCGACTACAAAAGGCTCGCAAACTATCAGCCGCCGATCACAACGCGCGTCTATGCAAACGACGGCGCGTTGATCGCGGAGTATGCGCGCGAGCGGCGCTTGTTCGTTCCGATTGACGCCATTCCGCGCCGCGTGATCGACGCGTTCCTGTCTGCCGAAGACAAGGACTTCTACTCGCACCCCGGCGTCGACTTGAACGGCGTGATGCGCGCCGTGATCACGAACTCTCAGAACTACATGTCGAGCGCGAACAAAAGGCCGGAGGGCGCATCGACGATCACGCAGCAGGTCGCGAAGAATTTCCTTCTGTCCAGCGAAGCCACGCTGGAGCGCAAGATCAAGGAATGGATGCTCGCCTTCCGACTTGAGGATGCGTACAGCAAGGACAAGATTCTAGAGCTCTACCTCAACGAAATTTTCTTGGGATCGGGCTCGTATGGCGTGGCGGCAGCCGCGTACAATTATTTCGATAAATCGCTGGACCAACTGACGATCGCCGAGACGGCGTTCTTGGCTGGCCTTCCCAAGGCGCCCAGTACCTATCACCCCGTTCGCAATCACAATGCCGCCGTCGGACGCCGAAATTGGGTCATCGAGCGCATGGTGGCAAACCAATTTATCGGTGACGAGGACGCGGAAAAGGCGCTGGCCGAGGCTTTGATTCCGCACTTCCGCCCGGCCGGTGCGCAGTCGGCCGAGGCCCAGTTCTTCGCAGAAGAGATTCGCCGATGGATTCAGCAGAACTACGGCGACGATTCGCTCTACGACGGCGGTCTCGCGGTTCGCTCGACTTTCGATCCAAACCTGCAGCGTTACGGCGTGATGGCGTTGCGCAAGGGGCTTGTCGGTTATGACCGCAGGCACGGTTGGCGCGGCCCCGTAACGCGTGTCGATCTCGCGACGGATTGGAAGAAAACGCTGAAGGATATGCCGACGCTGGTCGACGTGACTGAGTGGCGGTTGGCGGCGGTGACCGGATACGGCGCGAACGAAAGCGTCAGCATCGGCTTCTCGGATGGGACCGAGGGCCGCATCCCGCTCGCCGAAATGAAGTGGGCGCGCAAATTCATTGCGGACGAGCGACAGGGTTCGGAACCGAAGAAGGCTTCGGAGGTCGTAACGCCCGGCGATGTGATCTACGTCGAGGCTCTTCCGAAAGCGGTCGACGGCAGCACGAACGGCGCGTATGCGCTGCGGCAGGTCCCGAAAGTGAACGGCGGCTTGCTAGCCATGGATCCGCACACAGGCCGCGTTCTCGCGCTGGTGGGCGGGTTCAGCTACTACGGCAGCGAATTCGACCGCGCCTGGCAGGCCATGCGGCAGACGGGTTCGGCGTTTAAGCCGATCGTCTATGCGGCGGCGCTCGACCAGGGCTACACGCCGTCGAGCATCGTGTTGGACGTTCCCTTCGTCGCGAGCCAAGGCCAGGGCCTGCCGATGTGGCGGCCGGAAAACTATGGCCAGAGCTTTGCCGGTCCCTCGACGTTGCGCGAAGGGCTTGAGAAATCGCGCAACCTGATGACCGTGCGCATCGCCGCCGACATCGGGATGGAAAAGGTTGTCGAGTATGCCCGCAAGCTCGGGACGTCCGAGAGCATGCTTCCGGTGCTTGCGAATTCGCTGGGTTCAACCGAGTCGACGCTCGTCCGTATGACGACCGCCTATTCGATGTTCGTGAACGGCGGCAAGCGCATTTATCCGGCGCTCGTCGACCGCATTCAGGACCGCCACGGCAAGACGATCTATCGTCACGACAAGCGCGTTTGCGAAGGCTGCAACGCGGATGTGTTCGCAAATCAGGAAGAACCGCTGATCGCGAACGATGCCGAGAACGTGCTCGACTCGCGCACGGCCTATCAGATCGTTCACATGCTCGAAGGCGTCGTGGAACGCGGTACGGCTATGACCGTGAAGGAGGTCGGCGTGCCGCTCGCCGGCAAGACCGGGACCACCAACGACTACAAAGACGCTTGGTTCGTCGGCTTCTCACCCAACATGGCGGTCGGGATTTATATCGGCTTCGATCAACCTGCATCTCTGGGCCGGGGCGAAACCGGCGGCACCAATGCCGCCCCGATCTTCAAGGAATTCATGAAAGAGGCCATCGGCAAGCAGCCGCCGGTGCCGTTCCGTGTTCCGCCTGGGATCAGACTTGTGCGCGTCGATTTGAAGTCCGGCCGTCCGTCGAGCGGTGGCACGGTGTTGGAAGCCTTCAAGGCGGGTACGGAGCCCGGCAGCGGCTATGCCGCGCGCGGCGATCGCTTCGGTGCAGGCGTTGGCGGCGTGGGCGACGACGGTTCCGACACCGACTCCTCCGACGACACCGGCAGCAGCCAGAGCAACGGCGATTGGGGCCTCTACTGAAACCGGCTTGAGACGAGCGTGGGCGCGACCTATAAGTCGCGCCCTTTTTCATTGTGCGGGTAACATCGATCATGCGCGCGGAAATGCAGACCATCGCCGAGCAGGTCCAGCAGTCGCTGGCGCTGCTGAGGAGGCATCTTTGACCCGGACGCTGCACGACGACGCTTGGATGAGCTGAACGCGAAGGCCGAAGACCCCAAGTTTTGGAACGATTCAGCGAACGCGCAGAAGTTGATGCGCGAGCGGAACAAGATCGATAAGGCCCTGGCCGACTATGCCGGCCTTGAGACGGCGTACCGCGATTCAGTCGAGATGATCGAGCTCGCGGCCGCCGAGGATGACGCCGGTTTGGTTCGCGAGTCCGAGGCTGCTCTGCGCGCACTCGCGGCGCGCGCCGCGGAGCTCGAGATGCAATCGTTGTTCTCGGGCGAGGCGGACGGCAACGACTGCTACCTGGAAATTCATGCGGGGGCAGGTGGCACCGAGAGCCAAGATTGGGCTTCGATGCTTCTGCGCATGTACACGCGCTGGGCGGAGCGGCACGGCTACAAGGCCGAGTTCATTGAGGAGAGCGCCGGCGAAGAGGCCGGCATCAAGTCGGCGACGCTTTTGATCAAGGGCGAAAACGCGTTCGGCTGGGCGAAGACGGAATCGGGCGTGCACCGCCTGGTGCGGATATCGCCATTCGATTCAAATGCGCGCCGGCATACGAGCTTTGCGAGTGTTTGGGTTTATCCGGTCGTCGACGACACGATCGAGGTCGATGTCGCGGATAAGGATCTGCGTATCGATACTTACCGAGCCAGTGGTGCAGGCGGGCAGCACGTGAACAAGACGGAGAGCGCGATCCGGATCACGCACGTGCCTACGGGGATCGTTGTGTCGTGCCAGAACGATCGCTCGCAACACAAAAACCGGGCGACCGCGTTCGCGATGCTGCGGTCGCGGCTCTACGAGTTGGAGCTTGAGAAGCGGGAGGCGGCGGCGAGCGCGCTCAATGCGATGAAGTCGGAGATCGGTTGGGGGCACCAGATCCGCTCTTACGTGCTGCAACCATATCAACTGGTGAAGGACTTGCGCACCGGCGCGCAGAGCTACAGCCCGCAGGACGTTTTGGACGGCGAGCTTGACCCGTTCATGCAGGCCTCTCTGGCGCAACGCTTAAAGGGCGGCGCTGATGCGCCGCCCGTTGAAGACTTGGAATAGGAATTTAGGCCGCTTATTGGCCGGATTTGATCGCGCCCAACAGGCTGCCGGTGCTCGTCGTGCGGGTCGAGCCCGGACGGCCGAAGATCCCAGCTGCAGGTTGTACCGGCTGAGCCGGATGTCCGAGATCGCGCTTGGGCTCGAACGAAGCGCGGGGCTCGGGTTTGCCGGCGACTTCGGCCAGCGGATCTGCGCAGTGGCGGCAGCTGCCTTCGAAGAATGCACCGATTTCTACAGCAAGAGATTCGTGTAGGATCGTGCCTTCCATGTGACACGTGCCGGACAGGTGCACTTTGCGCGCGCGCACGACGCCCTGGACGCGGCCGCGGATGGTGCACTCCTCAGCGACGATCTCGCCTTCGAAATTTGCCTTCTCGCCGATCGTCACAGAACCCGAACGGATGTCGCCATCGACGCGTCCATCGATCTGTATATCGCCGGTCGATGTCAGCGTTCCGATGACCACTAAGTCATTGGAAATAATCGATGGAGCCGCTCTGCCGACGCCCTTGCGTCCCGATGGAACGGGAAGATGATCCATGGGCGAATTTGAACCGCCCTTGCCGCTACCCTTTGAAAACATTTCGCCCCGCATCGAAGAATTTGGTCGGATCGCGGACGACATCGTTGAACCAAATCTCATAGTGAAGATGTGGTCCGGTGCTCCGCCCGCTGGAGCCCATCGTAGCTATTTTTTGACGGAAAGCCACCTGATCTCCAGCCTTCACGAAGGCACCTTGGAGATGGCCGTAACGCGTGCGAATCCCACGCCCATGGTCGATTTCAACCATCAGACCATAGGGGCCGCGCCGTTCGGCCGCAATGACGCGGCCGGGCGCCGACGCCAGGATTGCTGTCCCAAACTCACCCGCCATGTCCGCGCCCGAATGGAACGCGACGCGGCCGGTGAAGGGATCGACCCGGTAACCGAAACCGCTGGTTGAACGGTATTGGCCGTGGTGGACCGGGGTCACCAAAGGCATGCGGGAGACCGCAACGGTCAAGGCGTCGAGCCTGCCGTACGATTCCGCAATGTCGGCGAATTGGCGGTCAAATTCATCGGTGACGCCGTCGATCGCAGCGGCTCGCACTTCGCTGATCAGTGGTCCCCCCCTACCCGTGTAGGGGCGGGTGCCGATCTGCTGGGCGACCTGGTCGACGTTCAGTCCCGTCATCTGGACGATGCGTGCGTAGCGGTCAATCTGAACACCGGCGGAGTCGCGTAGTTCACCCAACAAAGCGAGCTGCTGTTTCTTGACTGTGTTCAAGCGATCTTCGAGGCCTGCGATCCGCTGCACCACATAGTTTTTGCCCAGCACACTCTTGCCGGGGATCCCGATGCCGGCAGGCTGACCCAAAGAGCCGATCACTTTGACGAACGTCGAGTCCGCGATTGTTTCTTGACCGCGGCTTTGGCGAATGGCGGGCTCGGCTTCTGCGAGCTGAACGACGAGTATGTTGGAGCCATCCGGGCTCTCGGGGCGCGAATAGCTGGGTCCCATATACGCACCCATGTCGGCCACTTGGCGCCGCACGTCGCGGACGCTCTTGTCCATGGCCTGCTTTTGCATCAGGAGCGCGGTGAGCTGGCGGTGCTTGGATTCGAGATCGCGGGTCGCGTTTTGGAAGCGTTCCTCGGCTAACACCAACAGGCCGTTCAATTCATCGTAGGCAAGCTGCATCTGCGAGACGCGGCCTTCATAAGCCGCCTGCATGCTCGCGTAGCGCTGGTCCTTCGTCGCGATGATCTGTTCCTTGAAGATCACGACCACGGACGAGTAGGCGACCCAAACGAGGATGAGCAGTGTCGCGATGGCGACCGTCATTTGGAAGGCTGGGGTGAACTCGAAGAATTGGACCGAACCGCGGCTCCGCAGGTAGAACTGGCGATGGGGAAACAACCGGTGCGAGAGCGCCGCCATACGGGACATCGACAACCTCAACTCATGCAATGCCGGATAGCGCCCACTGCCGAATTGTTCGGCTGTAGTCCGCGCCCCCGGCCCAACTGGGGATAGCTCATAATTGTTACGGATTTGCAGCTTTTCGCCAAGCTGTAGAAATCGCGCATTCCTTACAACTTTTTTAGGAATGCCCTCAGAGGGATTTGGTTAGCGCCAGTACCTCTTCCACGTGTCCGGAAACCTTCACTTTTCGCCAAATTTTGGCTACGCGGCCCTTGCTATCGATCAAAAACGTCGAGCGGTCGATTCCCATGTACTTGCGGCCGTACATGCTTTTTTCGACCCAGGAGCCATATGATTCTATGACTTCGCCCTCAGGGTCCGAGGCGAGGACCAGGGACAGCGCGTGCTTCTTTTTGAATTTGTCGTGCGAGGCAACGCTGTCTTTCGAAACCCCGATGACGGCGGCGCCTGCCTTCTTGAAGGCGGTGGCGGCGGCAGAGAAGCCGATGGCTTCCTTGGTACAGCCGGGCGTGTCGTCCTTGGGATAGAAATACAGAACGATGGGTTTACCAGCGAAGTCTTTGAGGGACACCTTCTTGCCGCCGTCGCTTTCGAGCGTGAAGGGCGGGGCTTTGTCGCCTTCTGCAAGTGACTTTGGCATTGGTTTTGTTCCGTGTTGGGTCGATTGGCTTTGAAGCAGTTTTCCATACCGAAACCAAGCCTTAGCTGGCATTGTCAGGTGGGTGGGGCGACCGTGCGTGCTAGGGTCCAACGCGTGCCCGGGCTTGGAGTCGCGAGGGTGTTGGTTTGATCAGCCGTCCGGCAAAGATTGTTTTGAGCGTTGCCGCGATTGGGCTCGGCCTTGTCGTACTGGGCGCGGGGCTTTTTGCCTGGCGCCTGATGAGCGGCGGGTCGGTGCCGATCAGCCTCTTGGTGCCGCGCATCGAGGCGGCGATCAATGCGAGCCTCAAGGACATCCAAGTGGATTTGGGCGACGGCGTCGTCGAGTTCACCAAGGACCGAAAAGTCGCTTTCTTTCAGTTCGCGAATGTCGAGGCCAGCGACCGCAACGGCAACGTTATCGCGCGGGTGCCGAAGGCGAACGTATCGTTGTCCGGTCCGGCACTGATGAACGGCGATTTCGCGCCGATGAAGGTCGAAATTTCGGGCGCCAGTGCGCTCGTCGTCCGCCGCAAGGATGGCGGCTTCCAACTCGGCCTCCAGGTAGACAATGCGGCACGGGAAACGAAGGAAGAGACTACATCGCCTGCCGTAACCAAGGCGGTACTGCAAGCGATGCTGAACCCGAAGCCGGACGATGCGTTATCGCGGTATTTGACGCATTTTGCGATTATCGACGCGAAGCTCACGTTGTTCGACGAGGTAACGAAGTCCTATTGGACGGCAGAGAAGGCGTCGCTTGCGTTCGATCGCAAGCAGGGCGGCGTCGTGGTTTCCGTCGACGCGCCGGTGCGGATGCCGGACAAGTCCACCTGGCTGTTCACGGCGGCGGGGCGCTATACGAACGGCAGCGAGAGTGTGGCGCTTGAGGCGGCGTTCAAGCCGGTGCGGTTGAGCTTGCTTGCGGCGAGCGGCGTGGGGCTCAAAGCGCTCGAAGGGTTCAATATTCCGGTGCAGGGAAACGCAGAGTGCGACCTTGCACTCGCCGGCACGCTGGGGCGCTGCAAGCTTTGGCTCACTGCGGGCACAGGCGCGCTCAAACTTCCGGCGCTAAAGCCCGAGCCGGTTCAGTTGAAGAACGCGGCGTTGACGGTCGAGCTCGACTTTCCTTCGAAGCGCTATTCGATCGAGGAGATGACGTGGGCCGGTAAAACTATGCGCGGGAAAGTCACCGGTGAGGGCGCTTTTGCGTTCGCGGGCGACGGGGCTTTGCAGTCGCTGACAGCCGATTGGACGGCGGAAGACGTTTCGATCGATGCTCCGAACGTGTTCGACGGCGGCGACCTTGCGCTTGAGATGATGAAGTTCCGCGGCACGTTCGATGCACGACGCAAGCATCTTGCGATCGACGAGATCCATGCGTCGTTGGGCGATTTCGATCTTTCTCTCGCCGGCGAGATGCAGGATCACCCGGTGTCGAACGGCATCGTGCTGAACGGCGGGTTCAAGAACCTGACGGTTTCGGGGCTGAAGCGGCTGTGGCCGGCCGGGGCGGCACCGGGCGCACGCGATTGGGTCATCGCGAACGCGCATGAAGGCCTCATCCGCAGTGCAACGATCGCAGTGAACATTGCGCCAGGCGCTATCGTCGATGAGAAAATTCCCGACGAGATGTTGAACATCGTTCTTTCGGTGGAAGGCGTGAAGGCGACCTATCTTGAGGGATTGCCGGACCTGACAAATGTGAAGGGTACGGCGACCGCGTTTGGCGACACGTTCAAGATGGACCTCACCGGCGGCAATATCGGTCGACTTTCGTTGAGCTCAGGGTCGGTCGTCATTCCGGAACTGCACAAGCGCGGCACCGTGGGCACGATCACCGGAACAGTCACAGGGCCGACGAACGAACTGCTGACCGTTCTCGATAAGCCGCGTCTCGGGTATCCGTCGCGCTATGGCATCAAGGCCGCGGAGGCCGGTGGCACGGCGAACGTTAAGTTCACATTTGCGATCCCGATGCTGAGGGATCTGGACGCCGACAATGTCGGCATCGACGTCGACGGCGATTTCAAGGATGTGAAGTTGCCGATCAACGAGCAGCTGCGGCTGACGGGCGGCGTCTTTAATGTAAAGCTGGGTGGCAAGGGCATGAAGGCTCACGGTGCGGTTCAAGTGAACACCGCGCCGATGGGGTTCACATGGACGGAAGACTTCACCGGTACCGCGGCCGTCGGTACGCGCATCGACGTGACATCGACGCTGAACAGCGCACAGCGCGCGGCGCTTGGGCTCGATATGGGGCGCTACATTGAGGGCAAGACCGCCATCGTTGCTGTCTTTGTCGGTCGCGGCGGCAAGTTCCAGAAAGCAAAAATCGACGCGGACCTCACCGGGGCGCGGTTGTCGGCGCCGCAACTCGGCTGGGCAAAGCCTGAGGACGCCAACGCCGCAATGAAGGCGGACGTTGTGTTTCGCCCTGACAAGACGATCGAGATTGCGAACATCGACGCCACGGGGCCTGGCTTTAAGGCGGTGGGTCGGCTTGTGGTCGGCGGCGGGAAAGTGCGCGAGGCGGAATTCAAGAAACTGCAACTGGGACCCCGCAACGATCTGGCTTTGACCTACCGCGATGACGATCAAGCGGGCCTCTTCTTCGATGCGAAGGGACGCGTGATCGATGCAGGCGGGTTCCTGGAAGACGAGGACGAAGACAAGGGGAAGGGTGGTAAGGGCGAGCGTAAGCGGCCGATCTCGATCAAAGCGGACTTCGACCTTGCCTACCTCCAGGGAGATGTGTGGTTCACCGGCTTGAAGTTCGAATACGGAAGCGACGGCGAGCGGCTGACCGCATTCAAGGCGGATGCCTCTGCCGACGCGGCGAATGTGCGCGGCGAATTGATCCGCGGTGCCGACAATTCGCGCAAGCTGAAGCTTCAGACGGCGGATGCGGGACGCTTGCTTCGCGCCGTAACTGGGTTTCGCAGTGTGATCGGCGGCGATCTTTCGCTCAGCGTCGAACTTTCACCGATGCCAGCGGCGGGACAATCTTCGGGCGCTGCGCCGTCTGCCTATGACGGCGTTCTGAAAATTGAGAAGTTCAAGATCGTGAACCAGCCGTTCGTTGCGCGGCTTTTGGCGGCGGGATCGTTCACCGGCTTGGACGACTTGATGCGCGGCGAGGGGATCACGTTCTCGAAACTTGAGCAGGTGTTCCAAGGTCGTGGCGACATGATCACGCTGACGAGCGGGCGCGCGGCGGGTCCTGCGATCGGGTTGACCACGCAAGGAACGATCAACCGGGCGAGCGACAAGATCGACCTCTACGGCACGATCGTGCCACTTTACGGCCTGAACAGTGTGTTCGGCGAGGTGCCGCTGATCGGCGACATCTTAGGGTCGCGCGACGGCGAAGGTATTTTCGGCGTGACTTACGGCGTGTCGGGCCCGGTCAACGAACTGAGGATCGCGGTCAATCCGATTTCTATGCTGGCGCCCGGTTTCTTGCGCAAGATTTTCCAGATGGGAACGACGCCGCAAGCTGCGGCACCGCTCGTCGCGCCGCAGCAGGAGCAGAAGCCCGATGTGCAGCAGAAGAAGGTTCCGCTGCCGGACGTAAAGACGAACTAAACCGGCCGCAAGAGCACGTGCTTCTTCTTGCCGAGCGAAAGTTTGATCACGCCTTCCCGCAGTTGCTGTTCGTTCAGCGCGAGTTTTTCGTCCACAACCGCCTCGTCGTTCACGCGCAAGCCGCCGCCTGCGATCTGACGCCTGGCGTCGCCGTTCGACGAGGTGAGGCCGGCGCGGGTAAAGGCTGCCAGCACGCTTAGCCCGGATGCGAGTTCCGCGCGCGGAATCTCGACCGTTGGAAGGTCCGCGGACACACCGCCACCTTCGAAAGTCTGGCGCGACGTTTCGGCGGCGCGATCGGCTTCCGCGCGGCCGTGACAGAGCGCGGTTGCCTCGTTCGCGAGCGTCTTCTTCGCGTCGTTGAGCTCCGAGCCCTCGAGTGCTTCGAGGCGCGCGATCTCGTCGAGCTGCATGTCCGTGAACACGCGCAAGAAGCGGCCGACGTCGGCGTCTTCGACGTTGCGCCAGTATTGCCAGTAGTCGTACGGCGAGAGCATGTCGGCCGAGAGCCAAACGGCGCCGGCAGCGGTCTTGCCCATCTTCGCGCCGGACGACGTCGTGATGAGCGGCGAGGTCAGGCCGAACAGTTCGACGTTGTCGGTGCGGCGCCCGAGGTCGATGCCGGAGACGATGTTGCCCCATTGGTCGGAGCCGCCCATCTGCAGGCGGCAAGTGTAGCGGCGAAACAGCTCCACGAAGTCGTAGGACTGCATGATCATGTAGTTGAACTCGAGGAACGTCAGCGGCTGCTCGCGGTCGAGACGCAACTTCACGCTGTCCATTGTGATCATGCGGTTGATCGTGAAATGGCGGCCCACTTCGCGCAGGAATGGCACGTACTGAAGTTTGTCGAGCCATTCAGCATTGTCGACCATGATCGCGTCGGTCGGGCCGTCGCCGAACTTTATGAACCGGCGGTAGATTTCTTTGTGACGATCCTTGTTGGCGTCGATTTGCGCGTCGCTCAGAACTTGGCGTGTTTCGTCCTTGCCGGATGGATCGCCGACTTTCGTCGTGCCGCCGCCGACCAGGACGATCGGTTTGTGGCCGCCGCGCTGCAGAACGCGTAGGCGCATGATCTGCGTCAGGTTGCCGATGTGGAGGCTGGGCGCGGTACAGTCGAAGCCGATGTAGCCGGCGACGCGTTCCTTTGCCATCAGCGCGTCGAGGCCCTCCTCGTTTGTGCACTGGTGCAGGTGTCCGCGCGCGGCGAACTCGGTCATGAAGGCGGAGCGGAACGCGCTCATGGTCTATAAGGGCCTTTAAGGTCGGATTCGTGAAGGGCGGGTGTGTAACACGAAATGGCGCGCGTTCTGAAGGCGCTGGGGTTGATGAGCGGGACGTCGATGGACGGTATCGATGCCGCCATCTTGGATACCGACGGCGAGAGCATTGCCACGTTTGGGCCGACGCACTTTGAACCCTACGGACCCGAAATGCGGGCGGCGCTGCGGGCCGCAATGGAGCGCGCGGCTTCACTGCCGACGGCGGGGCCGCTGCCAATCGGCCTCTTCGAACTGGAGCGCGAATTGACGCAGGCTCACGCGCGGGCGAGCGCGGGCTTGTTGGCTGCTGCGGGCATGTCCGCGCACGAGATCGACGTTGTCGGCTTCCACGGCCAAGCGCTGGTGCATCGGCCGGAGCAACGCGTGACGCTGCAGATCGGTTCTGGACCGATGTTGGCTGCGACGATTGCGATTGACGTCGTAAGCGACTTTCGAAGCGCCGACGTCCGTGCGGGTGGCCAAGGCGCGCCGTTGGTTCCGATTTATCACGCGGCACTTGCGAAGGATCGCGCGCCGGTCGCGGTGGTCAACATCGGTGGCGTTGCGAACGTGACGTTCGTCGGCAGCGACGGGGAGATTGTTGCATTCGACACGGGGCCGGGCAACGCGCCGATCGACGACTGGGCGCTGAAGCACACCGGCAAGCCTATCGATCAAGGTGGTGCGCTTGCTGCCAAGGGCCGTGTGAACGAGGGGGTGGTTGCGCATCTGCTCAAACACGAGTTCTTCGCGCGGCCTGCGCCGAAGTCGCTCGATCGCATGGCGTTCTCCCTCGACATGGCGCGCAACCTGAGTGCGGAAGACGGCGCGGCGACGTTGGCTGCATTTTCCGCGCACGCGATCGCGAAAGCGCGGGCGCATTTTCCGATGGCGCCCAGCGAGTGGATCGTGTGCGGCGGTGGCCGTCACAATCCGGTCCTGATGCGCGAGTTACGCCGGGCGCTTCAGGATTCGCGTGTGATTACGGCGGAAGACGCGGGCTGGCGCGGCGACTTCATCGAAGCCGAAGCGTTTGCGTATCTCGCCGTTCGCTCGCTGCGCGGATTACCGATTAGCTTTCCTGCGACGACCGGCGTGCCGAGACCGATGACGGGTGGCGTGCTTAGTCGCGCCTAGGCGGCCGGTTCTTCGACCGGGGGCATGCGCATGTCGAGATAATCTTCGATCGACTTCACCAAGTCGGGCCGGTTCTGGTCGAAGAAGTGGTTGGCGTTATCGATTTTGACTTGCGTGATCTTGATGCCGCGCTGCGCGTTCAGCCGATCGACAAGTTTTTGCACGTCGGCTTCCGGCGAGACTTGGTCGTTCCGGCCGTGGACAATCAGGCCCGAGGCGGGGCAGGGGGCCAGGAAGGTGAAGTCGTAGATGTTCGCAGGTGGCGCGACCGAGATGAACGCGTGGATCTCAGGCCGACGCATCAAGAGCTGCATGCCGATCCAGGCGCCGAACGAGAAGCCGGCGACCCAGCACGTTTGAGCGCCTGGGTTCATCACTTGCAGCCAATCGAGGGCCGCTGCTGCGTCGGAGAGTTCACCGATTCCGCCGTCAAACGTGCCTTGGCTGCGGCCGACACCGCGGAAATTGAAGCGCAGGACTGAGCAGCCGCGACGCTGGAAGCAGTAGAACATCTCGTACGTGACGGGATTGTTCATCGTGCCGCCATGCTGCGGGTGCGGGTGCAGGATGAGCGCGATCGGTGCCGACTTATGCTTTTGGTGCTGGTATTTGCCCTCTAGGCGACCGGATGGTCCTGCGAAAATCACGTCAGGCATGCGTGGCTCACCTCAAGTTTCGGCAGGTATTCCCGATTCACAGTCTCGGGATGTAGGACCCGGCCGGCCGCAGGAAAAGACTTCCGTTGCAAGGGATTAGGGCCAAACCACAGGAACCTGATGGCTAATACTTGACCACAGCACTCGGGAAATCTATATCGCGCGACAGAAAGCGAATGGGCGGGCTTTCTAACATGGGTCGTAGGCGGAAAAGCAAGAAAATCCCGCATGGCTGATCGCCGCGCCCAGACCTGCGCAAGAAGGAGTGTGGCCCCATGAATCTGAGCACCAAGGGCCGTTACGCCGTTATGGCGATGGTCGACTTGGCAGGGCACGCCAGCGGCAAGCCGGTGGCCCTGAACGAGATCGCACAGCGGCAAGAGATTTCGCTGTCGTATTTGGAGCAGCTGTTCGCGCGGCTGCGGCGCGGTGGCCTTGTGGTCAGCGCGCGCGGGCCGGGCGGCGGATATCGCCTGGCGCGTTCGCCGGAAGAGACGCGGATCGCTGACATCATGCTGGCGGTCGACGAGCCGATTAGAGCGACCCGTTGCGAGATCGGATCGCCGCGCGGGTGTACCGGTCAGCACGGACGGTGCATCACGCACGATCTGTGGGAAGAACTTGGCCGGCAAATTCATATCTTTCTGAATGCGGTCACGCTCGCCGATGTCGTCAACAAGCGGGTGCTTGGCATGAGCCGTAAACTTGACCACACGGCGCCCGCGAAGGAACACGTGGCGGCGTGAGCATGCACGTCTATCTCGACCATAACGCGACTTCGCCGCTTCGGCCGGAGGCACGGGCAGCCATGCTCGCGGCGATGGATGCGACCGGTAATGCGCAGTCGGTACATGCCGACGGGCGTCGCGCGCATGCGGCGATCGAGGCTGCGCGTGCGGCAGTGGCCAGTGCCGTTGGCGCGAGCGCCGACGATGTCATTTTCACGAGCGGCGGGACGGAGTCGAATGCGCTGGCATTGCGCGGCGCGGTGCAAGGTGCTGCAGCCACGGGTGAGCGCATCACGCGGCTGATTATTTCGGCAATCGAGCATGACTCGGTGCGCGCGACGGCGACGCTATGTGAGGAGACGGTTCCGGGTTTGCGGGTCCAGGTGTGTCCGGTGCTCGCGTCCGGTGTTGTTGACTTGGCCGAGCTTGGCCGCATGCTGGGCGAGGGCAAGGGCCGCGCACTCGTTTCGCTGATGACGGCGAACAACGAGACTGGTGTTGTTCAGCCGGTGGCCGAGGCTGCCAAGGTTGCGCACGCCAGTGGGGCGCTGATCCACAGTGATGCGGTGCAGGCGGTTGGCAAGGTGGCTGTTGACGCGAGAAGCGTCGACTACCTTGCGTTCAATGCGCACAAGTTCGGTGGGCCACTGGGCGTTGGCGCGCTTATCGCGCG
>JBKJZU010000184.1:0-4083 GCA_046715015.1 Micropepsaceae bacterium | reverse complement strand
GACATGGAGTGCCGGGCTGACGATCCGGCTAAATCGCGTGGTCATGGCAACGAAGCTTTAAGCGCAATCGGGCACATCCGGTAAAGCGTTCCCTAACCCCTGGCGGTTTAGTCTCGGCTTCAGAGTTGCTGGGAAGTGGGGACTACCATGTCAATCGAACAAAAGCGCTTCGAAGCGCAAGACCTGTTCAAATACGCGCGCCGCGTGCTGTCGCCGAAGGAAGAGCCCGTGATGGAGGCGCCCGTCGAGCCCGTCGACATCCGTTCCGGCATCGACCGCGCTTTGCGTCAAACGCGCCGCGGATCGTACGCGGTTGTGACCCTTGCCGAAGCCGCGGCCCGCGCCGTCTCGAGCGTCGAAGGCACGCTGGTCGCGATCGATTCAATTCACAACTTCCTCTCCGAAGCGCTGGAACTGACCGCAGAGGCGCTCTCGAACCCAGACGTCACGAAACGCGCGATGGTCGCCGATCGCTACGAAGAGCTCCGCTCGCGCATCGACACGGTCGCAGGCGGCGCCACGTTCGACGCCGTGAACCTAATCGACGGCAACCGAGGTTCGATCGAGGTGATCCTGCCCGACGGCGGGCATCCGCGTCACGCGATCGGCCACATCACGCTCGTCGCCGGCGAACGCGGCCTGGCCCTCAAGGCACCATCGGAACTGTTCTCGACGAACGACGAAATCGAAGCCGCCCGCATGTCGCTGTTCGCGGCACGCCAGCGCCTCGACCGCGCCGCCGAAACGTTCCTGAACCAAGCAAGCGTCCTCGCGCCGCACTTGGAAGGCGAAACCGCGGCCGTCGCCTAAGGCGAGTTCAGATCCAACGCCTGACCCGCGCACGGTAGTCGCGATAGGCCTGACCGTGCGCGCGCTCGAGGAACGCTTCTTCACTGCGTATCTGCACTTCGAGCGAGACATACGCTATGGCCAGAAGCGCGAGCGTAATCGCGCTCGGCGACCACGACGTCAGACCGCTCACGAAAGCGAGCATCCCGAGAAAGATCGGATTGCGCGACAACGCAAAAGGTCCCTGCGTGCACAGCGCCGTCGCCTGCTCCGGAATACCGATCCGCCACGAAGCGCCCATCGCGACCTGCGCATAGCCGGTCCAAACCGTCGCCGCGGCCATCAGTGAAGACCCCGCCCAGCGTGTGCCCTCGCCGCTCGCCCAAGCGATGAGGCCCAATCCGCGCTCGACGTCCGGCCGGATCGCGATCGCGAAACTGTAAGCGATCAGGCCAATCACCACGAACGCGAACACCTGCCCCACGAACCGTAGCAACGGATCGCGATGATCGATGACGTAGGGGTTCACACCCTGCGTGCGCCACAGCCAAACGCTACGCACAAGCGTCACCGCAATAAATGCCAAACCAAGCAGAACTGCCGTCATGGAAAACTATCCCTGATGATGTGCGTGCCGATCGCCAAGTGCGGTGGATGCCTTGAGGTCGCCGCGGAGTTCGCGCCGTGCCGCGCGAATGGTCTCGAATGATGCGCTGAGCGCGAGTGAGGCCATCACCGCCGCAACCGCTATGTCCGGCCACAACGTTCCGGTTCCCACGACGCCGAGCGCCGCAACTATTACCGCCGCGTTGCCGATCGCATCGTTGCGCGTACAAAGCCAGACCGACCGCATGTTCGCGTCGCCCTCGCGGTAGCGATAGAGCATGAGCGCGACGCCGACATTCGCGATCAACGCGACGAACCCCACCACACCCATCGTGGTTGCATGCGGCATCGCATCGCCGAGCACGTTCATCGCTGCGGCCCCGATCACCCAAATGCCGAACAACCCCATGCTGATGCCCTTCACGAGCGCCGCCCGCGCCCGCCACACAAGCCCGAGGCTCAGCACCGAGAGACTCAGGCCGTAGTTCGCCGCATCGCCAAGGAAGTCGAGCGCGTCCGCCTGCAACGACACCGACCCCGCGGCGAGACCCGCCCCGCCTTCGACCGCGAACATTGCCGCGTTGACGCCAAGGGCAATCCAAAGCACGCGCCGGTAATCCGGCGAAGCGCTGGGAGATGGCGTGGGACAGCACGAATCCATCAAGTGATTCCTTTCAATCGCCCAACCCTACATGCTACAGTCGCTGTAGCTTCAAGAGCGAAGAAATGGCGCAAGACCTCACAATCGGCGCGTTGGCTAAGCGCGCCGCGACGAAAGTTCAGACGATCCGATTTTACGAGCACGAAGGTCTGATGCCCGTCCCCGCGCGCACCGAAGGCGGCCAGCGCCGCTATGCAAAGGCGCACGCCGACCGCCTGGCCTTCATCCGGCACGCCCGCGAACTGGGCTTTCCGCTGGAAGCCATTCGCGAACTCTTGGGGCTCGTCGATAATCCCGACCAGCCCTGCGCCCGCGTCGACCGCGTCGCGAGCGACGTGTTGGCGGACGTCGAAGCGAAGCTCGCCCGCCTGGAAAGCCTTCGCGGCGAACTGCAACGCATGGTCCGCCAGTGCCGCCATGGCCGCGTCGCCGAGTGCCGTGTCATAAAGGTCTTGGCCGACCACTCGCACAGCCATTGCCTGTCCGACGATCACAGCCACTGAGAAAACGATGACCCAATCGAACGCAGACCAGATCGCCTACTGGAACGGAGACGTCGGCCAGCGCTGGGCCGCGCAGCAGACCCGCCTCGACGCGATGCTCGCACCAATCAGCCAAGCGGCGCTCGACGCCGCCGCAGCCAAGCCCGGCGAACGCGTGCTCGACGTCGGCTGCGGCTGCGGCGAAACGACAATGAAATTCGCCAGCGCGGTAGGCTCAGCCGGCAGCGCCCTCGGCGTTGACATATCGGCGCCCATGCTCGCCCTCGCCAAGAACAGAAGCCAGGCACATGCGAACCTCAGCTTCACCGAAGCGGACGCCGCAACCCACCGCTTCGAGCCGAACACGTTCGACCTCCTGTTCTCCCGCTTCGGCGTGATGTTTTTCGCAAACCCGGACGAGGCGTTCGCGAACATGCGCAAAGCGCTGAAACCGAACGGTCGCTTGGCATTCGTCTGCTGGCGCGATTGGCGCGAGAGCGAATGGGTGCGCGTGCCGATCATGGCGGTGCGCCCGCATGTGCCGCCGCAGCCGCAACTCGGCCCCGAAGATCCCGGCCCGTTCGCCTTTGCCGATCCGGCACGCGTTCGCCGCATCCTCGCGAACGGCGGCTTCGATGCCATCACGCTGAAACCGTTCGACACCAAAGTCGGCATCGGCGAGTCACTCGACGACGCTGTCGCTTACTTGCAGGAGTTCGGCCCGGTTTCGCGCGCGCTGAGCGAAGCTTCACCCGAACAAAAGCAGCAAGCCGCAACCGCATTGCACGAAGCATTGGTCCCGTACGCCAAGACGACGCCGATTGCGGTCGGTGCCGCCGTCTGGATCGTCACCGCGAGAGCCTGATCGTCATGAACCAAACCGAGTTCAAAACCCTGCTCGACCGCTTCTGCGACGCCGCCTCCCGCGGCGATGCGAAGGCGTTTGCGGCGTGCTTCACGGAAGACGGCGTCTATCACGACTACATCTACGGGCCCCACACGGGCCGCGCGTCGATCGAAGACATGCTCAAGAACCTCTTCCACCGCGACGCCGCGAACTACGATTGGCGCATGTTCGATCCCGTCGTGAACGGCGACGTCGGCTACGCCTGGTCGCTCTCGAAGTTCACATCCACCATCGAAGCGTTCAGAGGCAAAGACGTCGTGATCGACGGCATGAGCCGCTTCGTGCTGAAAAACGGCCTGATCGCCGACTATCGCGAGAGCGTGAACGGTGGCGTCGCAATGGCGCAACTCGGCGTCGAACCCACCCGAATGGCAAAGGTGATGAACCGCTGGGCCGGCTGGCTGCGCGACCGGCCGGAGGTCAAAGCCTACCTGAAGCGCTAGGCTTTTCCCCAAAACCGCGTTGGGCGTCACCGCCCGCACAACGTCAAGTCCGTTGGCTTTTCGGGCTACTCGTTCTATCGCTGAATTCTGTACTTCGACGGGATTCGCGCCATGATCATGACCCTGCCCGACATCTTGAGCGACGGCGACATTGCAAAGGTCGTCGACAAGCTGAATGCGCTGCGCTTCGTCGAC
>JBKJZU010000183.1:0-2658 GCA_046715015.1 Micropepsaceae bacterium | reverse complement strand
CGCCGGTGAACTTGTCGACGAAGCCTTCGAAGCGCTCGACGCCTTCGGTCAGGATCGCAAAGAACTTCGACATGATGCGCGAGAACGCTTCCGGATCGAGCGCCTCGGCCAATTCCATCGAACCCTTCACGTCCGCGAAGAGAACCGTGACCTGCTTGCGCTCGCCCTCCACCGCCGCTTTCGACTGGCGGATCTTGTCGGCGAGGTGCTTGGGGGTTTCGCGGGGTGTCGATGGTTTGGCAGGTGTCACGACATTGTCGAGTGCAGCGCCGCAGCCGCCACAAAACCGATTGCCCGCAGGATTGACTTGCTGGCATGCACCACACGCGCGTTCGACGGGCGCGCCGCAGCCACCGCAGAAGCGGTTGCCAGGGGTATTGTCAAATCCGCAAGCGGCGCAGCTCATGCTTCAATCGACCTCGCGTATTCGTCCCAGCCAGTGACGCCCATGTTGGCGAAGAGGCGGCGAGCTTCGGCGAGATCGCGCTTCATGCCGTCCATATCGCCGCCAAGCTTCGCGAGGCCCGCGCGTTCAAGAAGCAGATTCGGCATCCACCCAGGCCATTCGGCTTTTGCTAGAATTGCCAACGACTCCGAGATCTGTGCTTCCAGTTCGTCCTGCAGGTCCAGTCCGCCCAACATGCGCCACGTGCGAGCGCGAAGAGCCGCCATAAAGCCTTCTACTCCGACGAGATTGGCGGCATGCGCCCTCTCGACGCCGCGAGAAGCCATGGAAAACGCTTCCTGCTTGTGCCCGACACCGGCCAGACAAACAGCGTGGGGGCCATCCATAAGCATGCCCCACTCTATCCCCGTCCCAGAAGACTCGATCCGTTGTCGTCCATGGGCGAAAAACTCATTTCCTTCATCCCAGCGAAGGCCAAGCACACTTGCATACCCACTGACCAAAAAACCGTAAATTACATTTCGGTCTGACCCGAAGCGCTCGGCCATTTGAAGAGTGTCGCGGGCGCATTGCCGGGCGCGAGCGGCGTCGCCGAGGTGAAAGTAAGTCCACATCCGGTCGCCAATGATCTGCGACACGTCCGAACGCGCTCCGAAGCGTTCGACCAGCGCGGGCACGCGCGCGGCAAACACGAGACTCTCAGCGTGACGGCCGGAGAAAGTGTGGGCGTTTGCCCTGATGGACATTGCCTCGATGTAGGGCCGCCACCCAAGTAGCTCAATGTTCTCAGCGTCATCTGTGGAACCGATCACCTTTGCCTGGTCAAGCACGATTAGGGCTTTCTGCGTGTTCCCTAACCAAAGCTGCGCACGCCCCAGAATAAATCGGGCAAACAATTGCACCGGACGATGACTGTCCCCGTCGGAGAGGTCGATGGCTCGTTCGGCGTGTTTGATGGCCATTGGCCAGTCGTTCTTGCCGGTGTTCCACCATGCATATGCCGCTTCGAGTAGACTCTCCGTGCGTCGGTCCCCCGCTTTTCGAGAACAGTCGACGCCTTCCTGAAACAGGGACTCAGATGCGGTCGGCGCACCGCCCAAGCGGTCCATCAAGTTGATGAGTTCAGGATAGATTTCCAGCAGCAGTTGCGCGCGTTCGTTGGAAGCCGGCAACGGCAGTAGCAGACTGCGCGCGGCCTCCCAGTTGCGCTGTGATGCCGACAGATCCGAATTGCGCACCCAGCGGGCGGCGCGGATGTACCAGGTTGCGGCCCGCAACGCTTCGCCGGCTTCGCTCCAGTGATGCGCCAGTATGCCTGCCAGCTCGTCGAGGCGGGTGGGATCGGCCGCTTCGATGGCAAGCGCTGCCGCCCTGTGGCGCGCTTGTCGCGGCGCGGTCAGCTGCGCATGGAGGGCCACTTCGTGGGTGAGCGGATGCTTGAAGGCATATTCGGCGACAGGATAGATCGCGCGCTCATGGATGATTTCGGCGGCGAGCAATCCTGCAAGCGCGGAGTCGAGATCGAACGACGGGTTGCCAATGATCGCCTCGAGCAATGGACGTGCGAACTCCTTGCCGATCACCGCGGCGGCGTAGAGCGCGTGTTTCTCGCGCTCGCCAAGGCGGTCGATGCGGGCAGCGAGAAGCGACTGCACCGTGGGTGGAACCTCGAGAGCGTCGAGCGGACGGACGAGTTCGTAGGCGCCGCGCGTGCCGACGAGGCGGCCCGTCTCGAGCAGGGAGAGCACGATCTCTTCGGAGAAGAACGGATTGCCGCCGGAGCGCGCGCCGATGAGCGCCGGCAATTTGGCAACGGTCGGGCCGGTGCCCACCCAGTCGCGGACGAGGTCGGCAAGCGCTTCGGCGGTGAGCGGCATCATCGGCAGCTGGAGGACCCAGGATTTGCGGAGCCAGTCCGCATGATACTCGGGGCGGAAGTTGACGAGCATCAACGTGTGCGTGGCGCTGACGGCTTCGACGATCTGGGCGACGAACAGATCACTGCCGGGATCGATCCAGTGCAGGTCGTCGATCAAAAGCACGATGGGCTCGGCTTGCGTTCTGACTTGGATCAGGCGGCGCAGGAAGGCGAACAGGCGGCGCTGCAGGACGATTGGCTCGAGCTGGAGTGCTGGTGCCTTGGGGTCGCCGACGCCGAGGAATTCGAGCACCAGCGCTCGGTCGTCGGCGAAGCCGTCGTCGAGCAGGGCGAGTTCGCCGGCGATCTTCTGGCGCGCCTCGCGTGGACCGTC
>JBKJZU010000182.1:0-2591 GCA_046715015.1 Micropepsaceae bacterium | reverse complement strand
GAGTACCTTCCCTACTCTGCGGTACCGCGCGTCGTCGGTCCGCGGTCGGGCTTCGTGTACAACGCCAACAACACGCCGTTGACGGCGACCGCGCCCGAGGAGGACCTGAACGCTGAGATGGTTTCGCCGACACTTGGCGTTGAGACGCGCGTGACAAACCGCGGGCTTCGCCTACAGGAACTCTTGAGCGCTGATGCGTCGATCTCGCGAGACGAGTTTCGTGCCATCAAATACGACAAGCGTTACTCGACGCGCTCGAAGCTGGCCGCATTGATTGAGCGGATTGGCAACTTGGACTTTTCGAAAGAGGCCGACGCGGCGGCGTTGTCCAATGCGCAAGTGCTTCTCAGAGCCTACGATCTATCTACCGACGCGGAGAACCGTGGTGCGGCGCTCGCGATCATCGCAGGATTGCCGATCATCGTGCCGACGTTTCAGGGAAAGCCCGAAGGCGACGTGCTCACTTCGTTGCGCGCGGCGGTTGCGAAGTTGACGACGCACTACGGCCGGCTTGATCCGAAGTGGGGTGAGGTCAACCGCTTCCGGCGCGGGACAATCGATGCGCCCGCAAATGGCGGTCCCGTTGTACTGCGCGACTTCGAGTCCGACGTTACCCTGCAAGCGGATGGCAAGTTCGAGGCGCGCAAGGGCGACACGCTTTATTACTTCGTCGAATGGGACAAAGCGGGCCGCGTGAACGCCGAAGGCATCCACCAATTCGGCTCGGCGACGCTGGATAGGACATCGCCGCACTATGCGGATCAAGCGGTGATTTTCTTAAAGGAACATGTGAAGCCGATATGGCTCGACGAGGCAGAGTTGCGGAAACACTTGGAGCGCGAGTATCGGCCCGGGCGATGAACGCGGCAAATCCGTTCGCTCGCCTGCCTATTTTTCCTTCTGCCACTCGCTCAGCACGCGGCGCGCACCGTTGGCGGCGGGGTCCATTGCTTTGTCGTGTCCGGGGCGCTTTGCGGTTAGTTCGATCACGTAGCCGTTCGGGTCGCGGAAATAGATCGAGTCCAGGAAGTGGTGGTCGGAAATACCGCGGCTTTCGATTCCGGCCTTCTTGCCTTTGTCGAGCATCGGCTGCAGTACGTCATGCTCGACCTCGAGCGCGATATGCAAATCGAAGTCGCGCTGCGGCTTGAATTCGAACGGTGCATCGGGCTCTTCGAAGAAGGCGAGGTACGATCCGTCGTCCATGCGGTAGAACGTGTGCAAGACGTGCGCCGTCCGCCCCGACTTCGTCTCGCCGATCTTCAAGCTGTGCACAAGCGGCAGACCCAGAAAATCCTCGTAGAATTTTCGCGTCTCTTCCGAGTCGCGGCAGCGATAGGCGTTGTGATGCAAGCCTTTGATCATCTGGGTCTCCTTCTTGGGCTGTCAGATGTGAACGTAGCCCGGCCCCTTCACCGCGGCCGCCCATTGCTGCAACCCGCCGTTCGTCGCCTGCCAGTTCGGCCGCGACTGCATGCGATCATACCAGCGGCGAATGTTTGGGTAAGCCTCGAGCTTGTTTCCGACGACTTCGCCGACGGACAGGATGCCGTACCCGAAATAGTCGGCGATCGTAAGCTCCTTCCCGCACAGATAAGGCTCGCCCGAAGCCGCGAGTTTGCTCTCAAGAACGCCCAAATACTTCTCCGCATGCGCCTTGCCGGATGCGATCAAGTCCGTATTCGACTGCGGGTTTGCCAGCTTCAAATGATCGAGCACCTGCGGATAGCACATGCCGTAGCCGTAGGAATGGTAGAACCCCGTGTTGAACCAATCCATCGCTTCGTTGACACGCGCGCGCGCCTTCAAGTCTTTCGGATAGGCGGGCGAGTTCACGCTGTCGGCGAGATATTTCAGGATTGCCGAACTCTCGGTGAGGCGGAACGACCCGTCCTCAAGCACCGGCACGCAATTGTTCGGATTGACCGCCGCAAACGTGGGCTGATACTGCGCGCCCGACATAAGATCGATGTGCTCGTACTCGAGTTTGATCCCCGCATCGGCGGCAAAGAACATGACCGGCCGGCAGGTGGTCGATCCGGCAAACGTATAGAGCTTCATGGGGCGGCCTCCGTTTAGGTTGGCTGGGTGTAGACCTTGCCTCGACGCCTCGCAACGCCCCCAAGTGTGACTGCCGCCACCCCCGTCTCGCGTGCGCAAATGGGCTTTGCCGGGAATGTATCAAACCGACTTTACGTATCAAATTAGATTGATATAATTTGGTATGCTCACGCAACCCCACCCTTTCGATGTCGCGCCGTTGGCCTTCTTGCAGTTGGCGGGGCATCCGCTGCGCTGGCGGCTTCTGGCTGAACTGGCGCGGAGCGATCGCACGGTCGACGAACTGGCGGGGCTGGCCGGGGAACCTCACAACCTGGTTTCGTATCATCTCGGAAAGCTGCGCGACGCGCGCCTGGTGTCCGGGCAGCGCAGTTCCGCCGATCGCAGGGACACGTATTACACCGTGGATCTCGCGCGCATCGGCGGCTTGTTGTCGGAGACCGGCGGGGCGCTTCATCCCGGCATTCGCCTCGCGGCACCTTCTTTGCGCGACGATGCGCGGCCAGGCGCGGTGCGTGTGCTGTTCCTGT
>JBKJZU010000181.1:0-4065 GCA_046715015.1 Micropepsaceae bacterium | reverse complement strand
AATCCGCCGTCCAGCCGACGCGGACCACGTCCCATTGCGCAGGATCGGCGCGCGCCGCCAGGTATGCCCTGAATTCCATCTGGATCAGCTCGACGTCGATGGCGAGCGCTTCCTTCCACATGGCTGCGATCGCGACGGTGACCCGCTGGACCAGCTCGTTCTCGTTGTAGAGCAGTCGCAGTTTCAGCGGATTCTTTGCCGAATGGCCCGCTGCCGCGTACAGCTCGCGCGCGCGCGCGCGGCGATCGTCGCGCGATGCCGAACTCCATTCGTAGCGAGCCGGCTGATAGTTCCATACACCTTCCGGCACGAGGGCATAGGCCGGCACCTGCCCGGCTTTCGTCACGGAATCGGTGATCGCTTCGCGATCGACCGCCAGCGAAAGCGCCTCGCGCAGCGTGGGGCGATCTTTCAGCGGGCCGCGATCCGTGTTGAAGGAGAAGTAGAAGGTCGCGAGCGTCGCGCGGTGCTGGAGACCCGAATTCGGGTCGCCCGCCAGTTCCTCGAAGCGCTGCTCGGGCACCGTGTTGGTCACGTCGAGCTCGCCGGCGCGGAATCGCGTGAACTCGGCGTTCTCGTCCGGCACGAACTCGTAACGTACTTCATCGAATGCCCGGGGCTCGGCCGCGCGATAGTGTGGATTTCGCACGAGCCGAAGGTTGGCTCCCGGTGTCAGCTCTTCAAGCATGTACGGGCCGTTCGTGAACACCCCGCCTGGCTTCGAGAAATCGGCATCCGCAGCGAGCGATGACGGATGAACCGGCGACGCAACAGTATTTGTGAGGATGTCCGGAAAGTACGGCACCGGCTGCGACAGGGTAATCTCGACAGTACGATCATCCAGTGCGCGCACGCCCAGCCGTTCCGGGGGCATTTCGCCGCCAATGATGGCGGGCGCATTTACGATCGCGCGCAGCAGGTCCGCTGCGCCCGACGCGGTAGCCGGATTCATCACGCGCCGGAATGCCGCGACGAAATCGCCGGCGGTCACCGGATCGCCGTTCGACCAGAACGCGTTCTTTCTCAGCAGGAATGTGTAGCGCTTGCCGTCGTCGTCGACGCGCCAGGATTCTGCAGCTCCCGGCAGGACCTCGCCCGTCGGTCCGCTGGCAGTCAAGCCCTCATAGACATCGCGCAGGACGTCGTAGGCGAACGCGTCTTCGGCGCGGTGTGGATCCAGCGAGCCCGGCTGGCCACCGAGACCGCGCCGCAGGACTTGCGCCTGCGCGCCCTGGGACGCGTCCTGCGAGTTGCCGCCGCAGCCGGCGACCAGCAGCAGTGCGAGCGCCGCGACCGTCGTAAATCGCGTCAGACGCATCAGAAAGGCTCCGACCGCCATCCGGCGAAACGGAACAAGCTTACGACATGGATTGCGTCAAAACCGTGGAGTGGTCGGCGTGTACCGAGCCCCAAAAAACAAAGCCGCGCTGTTCAGGCGCGGCTTTGTTGAACGCTTATCTAGGTTGGGGACGGTCAGCCGGTACCAACCGAAGCGTCTGGGCTACCTGTGCCCACCGAAGCCTCCGGCTTACCAGTTCCAACCGATGCTTCAGGACGGCCGGTACCAACCGAAGCCTCCGGGCTACCTGTGCCCACCGAAGACTCCGGTCGGCCAGTGCCAACTGAGGCGTCGGGACGTCCGGTGCCAACCGATGCTTCGGGACGGCCAGTACCGACAGACGCATCGGGGCGACCTGTGCTGACGGAAGCCTCTGGACTGCCGGTTCCCACAGATGCATCGACCTGGATTGGCGCCGCTAAACGCACACGCGTGATTATTTCGACCAGTACTCGACCAGTGATTGCCGGCTGCGTGCCAACGATTGCTGCAACATTCCCTGCACGCAATTGCGCGGCGCTAGAATCATAAATAAAAGCCGACGCATCGAGCTCAAGAGCACCGATAGCAATTACACCGTTGCCCCGGTTCAAGGAGGCTACAGGCCCGCGCAGATATACCTTCGACGCACCCTGCACGTACGCGCCATCAAGCACGACCGCTGCGTCGACCAAGAAATGATTGTTTACGTGCTCACCAAACAGCGCAACAGCGCGGCCGACTTCTGCCTGTTCGAAAAAATTGAAGTTCGCCTTACCTCCGATGAGAACGAAGTCTTGGCCAAGTACGGATACCGCAAACTCTGATCGTGAAACACGATCAAGGCGACCGATTGCAAGTAACTTCCCGTTAGCAGCGCTCTCGAGATTCAGAACATCAGCTGTACGAGAGACCGCAGCGGTCGCACTGGCGCCAAGCGCCAAGCCACTACTCGTTAGCGCAACTGCGGTCCCCAAGACCAAGACAATCCGCTTTGCGATCCGAACAATTTTCATCGAGCGTGCTCCCCAAATTCTTCATCCAACCCAGGCATTGCATCCAGTGCAGTGCAGCCAACCCCACTCAATCGTCCAAATCGTCTTCAACAAACTCTTGAATGTCGCCAAACGCATCCGTCAGAGGTGACTTGTCTTCAACTGGCTCTTGATAGAAATAAATTCCGACCCCAACCTGAACTGCCGTCTCTCCACGTCTTGGCGCAGGTCGCGGATAAGTTGCTGACTTCTGATCGATCTCCTGAATTACCGTCTCGAGATACTCACGAATCTCTTGTTGATAAATCTCTACGTCAACAACTCTCAATCCATCGTCGGGATAAACCATTCGATCGAACCGCCGCTCCAGACCCTTGCTTCTCCCTAAGTTGTAATCGACGGTCTCGATGTACCGACGAACAGCTTGCGAAAAGATCTGAATCATTTCCGCGGTCATGTCGGTTGGTATGTACGTGCGCTTTTGGACGCGCAAGTATTGACCACCTTCCAACACCGTCGCAGCGCCGACTCGAATTAGCTCCCCTACTAAAACGTCATGCGGTACATCGGAACTAAACCGACGCACCAAATCTTCAAAAGTCGGGACTTCATCTGTCCCGTCAATCTTCAAGTCGCGTGGGTAGCCATACGGCGCTAGAAACTTTGCATCCGTATGCCAAGCCTCCAAGACGCTTGCGGCAAGACCTGCGTTGCTCCAAACGCCCCACTGGGTCTTGCCCTCATTGCGGACAATCTTTGCAACCTCTCTTCGTGTTAGTCCGGTTGCAATTGCCACTCGCGATAGAGTCATCCGCCTCTCGGGGAGCCTCATATCTCGAGCGCAGACAGTCACGTAAACGTCTTTGAGTACCCCTGCGAATTCTTGAAACGTAATCCCGCTTCTCAGCAGAATCCTGATGAGCGGCGTCATCAGTGATCTAAAGGCTGCTAGAAGCTCCCGTTTAACATCATAAGTAGTTGACATGACTTAATCTAGCTGGATTGAACGATAAGTACCTATCCGCGGAACGTGGAGTTCCTACGGAAACGAGCAAAATCCTTAGTGAATCAACAAGTTAGAGCTTCAAGCCGTTCAATGGGCTAGCTCGCAGTCTAGATTAATAGCATAAGTGTCCAGAAACATTAATATTTTTATTGGACGTTCTTTCGGACGAATACGTAAGCGCCGGCACCAACCAAGACCGAAGCCGACTCACTGTTTGTCTTGATCGATCTACGCGCCAGCCATTCATCAACTACATCGACAAAATCCTGCCCTCGTGTACTGATCATTTTCTCTAGGACCGGAACAACTTCCTGCGGGACCGACGCATAACACGCGCGTTCGAATCGACCTTTTTCTCGGGAAGGCTTATCAAAAACGTTGTACTCAACTGATCCAAGAAAGCCACAAATGTGTTCGAGAACAAATTCGCTAGCCACCACCGATCCATCGCGACCAGAGCACGCGACAACCGATTCGCTCAGCAAATCTACCCTCTTGCTCTCGATGATTCGAACAACTCCAAGTTCAATCATTGACTCTAAAAGTTGTTGCCAATTTTCCCCTGGAGCCGCAGCTTCAACCAAGTCAACGAAACAGGGACTCTTGCCGATTAGGGAAAGTTGTGCAGGCAGTCCTTCAGAGTCTAGAAACTTCGGACTTCGCCTCCACTTCAATACAACATCACTGCACAAAAATGCATGTCTCGCCGTTACGCCATTCGCCTTCGAATCTGGAACCTCAGAAGC
>JBKJZU010000180.1:0-3535 GCA_046715015.1 Micropepsaceae bacterium | reverse complement strand
GCCTTCAACATCGCCTACGGCATCGACCAAAGCTCGGTCGCGATTCCCGTGGCCCGCCTTGGCGGCGTGACGCGCGCCCTCGTCACCCCGTCCTATGCGCAAGCCGAAAACCGCGAGCTTCTGTTCGCGGGCCAAGCGGCCGTCATCACGCTCGCCGAAGGCGCAAGCCCCGTGACCCGTTCGCGCGCGGCGATGGTCCTCGAACTCGGCGAAAGCGGTGCCGCCCGCGCCGGTGGTGCCCGAGGCTCCGCGATCACCGCGCTCCGCGCCGACCTCGACGACGTACGCTGGTACGCCCGCCGCCGCGGCGCCTACAACACGGGCAGCGCGCGCGACCTGCGCTTCACGAAGGCCGACCTCGACGCGCTCGTTCCCGTCGTGCAGGGCCGCATGACGTTGATCGTCGGCGTCCACCGAGCTGCCGACATCCGCGAGGTCCTGAAACTTGCCCGCGAATACCGCCTGAAGGTCGTGCTCGCAGGCGCCGAAGAAGGCTGGATGGTTGCCGACGAGATCGCGCGTGCCCGCGTGCCGGTGATGCTGAACCCGACTGCGAACCTGCCGTCGAGCTTCGAAGCCCGCGGCTCGACCATGGAAAACGCGGCCCGCCTGCACGCCGCCGGCGTCACGATCGCCATCGCAAACGGCGACGGTGGCCAGCGCGCCCGCGAAACCCGCTACAATGCCGGCAACGCTGTCGCCCACGGCTTGCCGCACAACGCAGCGCTCGCGGCCCTCACGATCAATCCGGCCCGCATCTTCGGAGAAACGAAAGTCGGCTCCATCGAACGCGGCAAACAAGCCGACATCGTGGTCTGGACCGGCGACCCGCTCGAACCCGCGTCGCAGCCGGTGGCGATCCTGATCAAAGGCGTCCAACAGCCTTTGGACTCGCGTGCCGAAGATCTCGCCCGCCGCTACAAGAATTTAGGGACACCATACCCGCCGGCGTATCGGGATTAGCCTAACCCGGGAGCGCGGGCTTCCAGCCCGCTCTTTGCAAAGCTTCCACAGCGTGTGCGTTTGAGAGGTGGGCAAGAGCGGGCTGGAAGCCCGCGCTCCCGGGAAAGTCTCAGTGCCCGCTGGACGGATAGATGAACCGCCGCCAGGTCGAAACGCTGCGATCGAACGGCGCCCATTCCTTCTCGGGCAGCGCCAACCGGTCGGCGAGCGCGAAGAACACCGCCGGGTTCACGCCGAGCCCGCAATGGCTGACCGACGAATAGACCTCGATATTGTCCGTGGTCTTCGACTTCTTCTCGACGCACATCTGCCAAGCGACGACGCCGTCGCCCTTGGAATAAATCGCGGTCGAGGGGATTCCCTTCGGCGCGTCAGCCAGATTGTCGAACACATCCTGCATGGTGGTCGGATCGAGGTCCTGTCCCGTCACCGCTTGATAGATGCGCCACACGTGGTTGGCGCGCGGGTTCGCGCCGAACGGCGAGCCCAGCGTGATCACCTGGCGTACGTATTTCGGATACCGCTTCGCGAGTTCGCGCGACATGATCCCGCCGAGGCTCCAGCCGACGAGGCTGACCTTGCGCTTCGACTTGCGGAAAATCGCTTCAAGACGCTGGCCCAGCAGCTCGCCTTCGGGCCCGATCGCGTGCGGACCCAAGTTCCGGCCGAGGCCCCAGCAATGCGTGTCGTATCCCTTGGATGTCAGGAACCGGCGAAGGGGAACCGTCGTCACCCCGCCTGCCAAAAATCCGGGCAACACCATGACCGGATGCCCGTCACCCTTGGGGGCGAAGGTCAGGAGCGGCGAGGCCCCCTGCAAACTCAGAAAATCGCCGACGGCCCGTCCGGCCTCCGTCAAGGCCAATGCCAGAGATGGCGGCTTGATTTTCTCAACGCCAAGCGACGCAACGTCTACTACGGCCATCCGCAAGCCCCGCTACTTGTACGAGTCATGTCACTCGACACACCCAAAAAGCTAGAAGCAAGACCCAGGCCTTGCCAAGCCTACCTGGCTAAATAACGAGCGACCGATCAAGGGGTTGCATGGGGTACAATCGCCATCCTAGAGTCGGCTCTATCGTTAGACATAGTGCGCAACTTGTGCGGTTGCGAGGGATGGGTTTGATGCCGGACGGCTATGACACGGCCGAAACGCGGAACAGGGGCTGGGACAACCCGATGTCGAGGCGTGAACGCAAGAAGCTGGAGACGCGCCGGCGTATCCTAGATGCCGCCCTGCGCTTGATGTCGGACAAGCCCTACGACCAGGTCAGAATCGAAGACATCTGCACCGAAGCCGACGTCGCAAACGCTACGTTTTTCCTGCATTTTCCGAACAAATCGGCGCTGGCTCTCGCCTACAATGAAGACGTCGCGGCGAAGGTCGAAGAGAAACTCGCCAGCGAGGGCCTCAACGCGACAGAGCGTCTGAAAACGCTCCTGAAGATCTACCTGGCCGAATGGGGCGCACACAGTCATCTGATGCGCCAAATCGTGCTGGAGCTGATTTCGCAGCCGGCGTCAGGCGCCACGTTCAACGAGGTCTCGCCGGGCTTATTAACCGTCGTTGGAACAGTGGTCCGCGATGGTCAAAAATCAGGCGAGTTCAGCTCAAAAATTGAGCCGGAAACTGCTGCTTTAGCGCTGGTAGCCGCCTGGAATGCCATAGCCATCACCTGGGCCAAGACCGGCGACACGACGCGTGCCGTCGATGCGCATTGGCAGACTTTGGACCTCTTTCTGAACGGTCTGCTGGCGCGCGACGGACTGTCGCGCCCGTAACTCCAGCCACTTCAAGCCAAAGATTCATCAACATTTTTCGAGCAAATTGAACGGTGACAGACCGTCATCGATCATTTTTGTGCAATGCACCATTGAACGCAACTCCATTTTCTTATATGCACCTGCGAAGTAAGCGGATCGGGAAACAACCCGGCCCGTCTGGCGTTACCCCGGCGATGGCGTGATCATTTCTTCGGGCCTGAGAGTCAAATCGGCAACAGACCTAACGACAAAACAAGGCAGGAAACATGGAACAGCTCTCACCGATGGATACCGCGTTTCTGTACCTAGAAACGCCGCGCACGCCGATGCATATCGGCTCGATCGCGATTTACGATCCCTCGACCGCGCCGAATTCGTTCGTGCGCTTCAAAGACATTCTCAATCACATCGAAGAACGCTTGCACCTCGCCAAGAGCTTCCGCCGCAAGCTCGCGAACGTGCCGTTGAGCCTCGACTATCCGTATTGGATCGACGATCCCGACTTCGACCTCGAATATCATGTACGCCACATCGCGCTTCCCCAACCGGGCGACTGGCGCCAGCTCTGCATTCAAGCCGCGCGCCTTCACTCGCGCCCGATGGACCTGACGAAGCCGCTCTGGGAATTCACGGTCATCGAAGGTCTGAACAACGTTCCGGGCGTGCCGAAGGGCTCGTACGCGATCGTCTCGAAGATTCATCACGCCGCGATCGACGGCGTCTCCGGCGTCGACATCATGAACGCCGTGCACAGCCTCGACCCGTCTGGCGCGATCAGCCCGCCGGACCGCGCGTGGATTCCTGAGCG
>JBKJZU010000179.1:0-5276 GCA_046715015.1 Micropepsaceae bacterium | reverse complement strand
ACAGCCACGTCTACACCGTCTCCGACACTCGCTTTGAAGTTGTCGGCGGGCAGCTGAAACTGAAGGACGGCGTATCGCTCGACTACGAAGCCGAACCGGCCGTCGCCATCCAAGTGACGACGACGGACGCGAACGGCCTTTCGTACAGCGAAACGTTCGCTCTCACCGTCACCAACGCGGGTGAGAATCCGACCGATATCGCGCTTTCGAATTCGACCGTGGCCGAGAACGCGGCCGGCGCCGTCATCGGCACGATCACCACGACCGACCCGGACGCAAGCGACAGCCACAGCTACAGCGTCTCCGACGGCCGCTTCGAGGTCGTTAATGGAGAGCTGAAGTTGAAGGCGGGCATAGCGCTCGATCACGAGGCCGGCGCGAACGTCACCGTCCAAGTCACTGCGACCGACGCCGGCGGCCTCACATACAGCGAGAACTTCACGATCAACGTCACGAACGTGAACGAAGGGCCGACCGACATCGCGCTCTCGAACACGAACGTGGCCGAGAACGCGGCCGGCGCCGTGGTCGGCACGCTCTCGACGATCGACCCCGACGCGGGCGACAGCCACAACTACGCCGTCTCCGACAGCCGCTTCGAGATTGTCGGCGGTCAACTGAAGTTGAAGGCCGGCATTTCGCTCAATCGCGAAGCCGAGCCGAACGTCGCGGTTCTGGTCACGACGACCGACGCGGGCGGACAATCCTATAGCGAGAACTTTGCGCTGACCGTCACGAACGTGAACGAAAGTCCGAGCGACATCGTTCTTTCGAATGCGAGCGTGGCCGAGAACGCGGCGGGCGCCTTGATTGGCACGCTCACGACGACGGATCCCGATTTCTCCGACAGCCACAGCTACACCGTCTCCGACACCCGCTTCGAGGTGGTGAGCGGTCAGCTGAAGCTCAAAGCGGGCGTCTCGCTCGACTACGAGGCGACGCCGAACATCACCCTCAACGTCACAGCGACCGACGCGGGCGGGCTCAGCGTCACTAAGTCCCTGGCGATCGCTGTGACGGATGGCCTGGACGCCATCAACGGAACGAGTGCGAACAACACGTTGACCGGCACCGCCGGCATGGACTTGATCAACGGGTTGGGCGGTAACGACACGATCAACGGCAACGGCGGCGACGACGTCATTGTCGGCGGTACGGGCAACGATACGCTGAACGGCGGCGCCGGCAGCGACACCTATCGCTACACGAGCGGCGACGGCTTCGACGCATACGCGGATAACGGCACAAGCGGCACCGACCGCATCGTCGCGAAGGGCGCAAACACCGCGATCGGCTTGGCCTCTGGCTTCGGCACCGCGAGCGGCATCGAAGAAATCAGCGCGGACGGCTCCGCGAACGTCACAGTCACAGGCGGCACCGGCAACGACACGTTGAACTTCTCCGCCACCACGCTGACCGGCATCGCGAAGATCGACGGCGGCGCCGGCAATGACACCATCACGGGCAGCGCCGGCAACGATACGATCGTCGGCGGGGCGGGCAATGACAGCTTGCGCGGCGGCGGCGGCTCCGACATTTACCAGATCGGCGCGGGCCACGGCTTCGACACATTCTCCGACACCGGCACAAGCGGCACCGACCGCATCGTTGCGACCGCCGACGGCGTTGCCATCGGCTTGGCCTCGGGCTTCGGCACCGCAAGCGGCATCGAAGAAATCAGCGCGGGCGGTTTTGCAAACGTCTCGGTCGTTGGCGGCACGGGCAACGACACGCTGAACTTCTCGACGACCACGCTGACCGGCATCACGAAGATCGACGGCGGCTCAGGCAACGACACGATAACCGGCGGCGCCGGCAACGAGACGATCGTGGGCGGCGCGGGCAACGACACGCTGACGGGCGGCGCTGGCGACGACACGCTGTTGGGCGGCGCGGGCAACGACCGCCTGACGGGCGGCACCGGCAGCGACACGCTGTCCTATGCCGGTTCGACCGCGGGCGTGACCGTCAATCTGGGCACCAACACGGCTTCGGGCGGCGACGCGCAGGGCGACACGATCACGGGCTTCGAGAACGTGACGGGTTCGGCTTTCAACGACACATTGATCGGCAGTTCGGGCGCCAACGAGTTCCACTTCTCGCTCAGTGCGGGCCACGACACGGCGCAGGCGGGCGGTGGCATCGACTTCATTCAGATCGATACGGCGGCGGGCAGCGCGGGATGGATGGAGGCGATTGCCTCCGGCTCGGCACCACCGCTTGCCGCGGGCGATTGGTTGCTGCAGCTCGACAGCGGGGAGACCTTCCTGCTGCACGGCGCGGGCGCCACCTACGACTTTGGCGGTACGCACGCGGGCGTCCTTACGGCCGCCGACGGCAGCGAGATGCAATTCACCGAGTTCGAAGGCGTCCGCTGGTAAAGTCACTGGAATCGCCTTAGCGGCAGCCTCTGCGACGGCCAACATCGTCCGGATTGTCCGGCTTTACCTGAGCGTGTTGTGCCACCGGCGACACACCGCGGGCCGAACACCGCTTGCTCGCTTGGCGGCACCATGCCCTCTGCTGTACGCCCATTCGATGGACAGCTTTCTCCACGACATTTCTTGGGTCGTGCCGCTCCGCTCGGACGCAGGCACTGTCATCTTCACCGCTTTCACATGGGCCGGCTACACGCAGTTCTTCCTCGTCCTGCTGCCGCTGGGTTACTGGCTTTGGGATAAGGCGCTGTTCACGCGGCTCGCATTCCTCATCGGCCTCGTCGGTATCTCGAACACGTTCCTGAAGGACCTGTTCATGGATCCGCGCCCGCCGCTCGCACTCGCGCTCGACGGCCGCGTGGGTGAGTCGTTCGGATTTCCGTCCGGCCACGCGCAGATCGCAGTCGCGACGTGGTTCTGGCTTGCCATGGAGATCAACCGCAGCTGGGCCTGGGTCGCAGCTGCCGTCATCGCAGCCGGCGTCTGCTTCTCGCGCATTTATCTGGGTGTGCACGATGTGGAAGACATTCTAGGCGGCGTGCTCTTGGGCGTCGCCTGCATCTTCATCTTCAAGGGTCTCGTCGCGGAGCGTGCAATCACGGAGGCGCACCCGGCTGCACAACTTATCGGCCTCGCACTGATCGCGCCGGTCGCTTGGGTGCTGTGGCCTCATGGCGGCGCATTGCCGCCAGGCATTCTAGCGCTCTGCGCGTTCCTGTTCTTCTGGTGGACAGGCCGGCTGATCGAAGAACGCTGGATCAATTATCAACGCCACGGCAATTGGGCGGTGGCGATCATCGCGAGCATCGCGGGCCTTGCCGTTCTCTTCGTCCTCATGAAGGTGGCGGGCGACGCGGCGCAGCTTGCGGGATTCAGCGGACCAAACGCTCAACCGTTCCAAATGGCCGTGATCGCGCTCTACGTCACGGCAATCGCGCCGGCTCTGTTTCGCGCCACGCGCCTTGGCTGGTGAGACGCATTTGAGTCTTTCCGGCCACACCGGTCAAACAGTCATCTTTCGTTTACCCAAGGGCGCGTAGAAACTCGTTACGCTGATATCAGCCGTGTGATTCGATCAGGAGTCACTTTGAGTCCTAGTGCCCGTCTTGGGATCACGTCTGGACCGTTGCAGGCGCCGCGCCCTAAGAAGCCCGGCGTGCCTCGCATCCGACACCGCTGCACACGCCAACTTCTCGATTTTTGTTTTGGTTTGGATAGCTCGCGCGATCCTCGCGCGCGCGTCCGCGTTCGAGGGGAGTTTAGCCCATGGGTAAACGTGCCGCCCGCCGCCGCATGCGTGACGACTATCAGGAGCAAGGAAAAGTCCGTGCACTATTCCCGAAGCGGGAAGGCTGGACGCCCCTCGATCGCGATCAAGGAAACGGCGAACGCGCTTACGTTCGCCACGTAAAGCCCTGTTCCGACAATCAGCGCCGGCTTTTGGAAGCGATCGACAAGCGTAACCTCGTGGTCGCTGCCGGTCCCGCCGGCACCGGCAAGACCTATCTCGCGATCGCCAAGGCCGTTGAAGCGCTGGAAGACGGCAAAGCCTCGCGCATCGTGCTCTCGCGGCCGGCGGTGGAGGCTGGCGAAAACTTAGGGTTCCTGCCCGGCGCGCTCGAAGACAAGCTCGCGCCGTATCTGCGTCCACTCTACGACGCGCTCTCAGACCGGCTCGGCAACAAACGTTTGAAGGCGTATCTCGCAGAAGGCGTCATCGAAATCGCGCCCATCGCCTACATGCGCGGCCGCACGCTCAACAACGCCTTCATCGTTATCGATGAGGCGCAGAACTGCACGTATGGCCAACTGAAGATGCTGCTAACGCGGCTGGGCTGGCAATCCACGATGGTGATGACGGGCGATCCCGATCAAACGGATCTGCTGCCGGGCATGAGCGGGCTTGCCCAAGTCGCCGATCGCTTGAGCACGCTCGAAGACATCGCGGTGATCAGATTGGAAGACAAGGACATCGTGCGCCACCCGCTGGTGGCCGCGATGCTGACCGTACTCTAAGCGGCGAGAACGGCCTGCACCGTCACCAACGCGCCGAGCGCCAGGCAAGCAAAGTACGCCGCAAAGGAGGAGCGGCTGCGCCAAGACTTCGGCTGCGTGAACATCGTGGTGGCGGCGTGGGCGAGGCCCATCTCCTCGCGCTGCAGCAACTGCAGACCCGTGAACACGGCTACAATGGCCGCGGCGATGAAGAACGCATCGCCCGGCTGCACTTTGCCGAGTTCGAATAGAACGAGGACGGCCCCCATCAACGTGACGACCAGGCCATTCATGACGCGGTTCAGCATAGAAACCCCTTTTCACGACACATGCTGCACATGCGAGATGAAATAGGAGTTTCAAACGGCTGTTTCAAGATCCAAAGTGACGCTCCCGTCACCAATTCGTGAACTTAAAGGACGAGCACCGCGAGCGTCACGTACCCCAGGACTCCAGACCAGATCAGGCCGAGGCCAAAACAGCTCGCGGTATAGGCAAGCGGCCAATCGCCGACCCGCAGCGACCGGTCCGCGGCCCGAACCAGGATATGAGGCCCTGCCAACAGCATGACCCCCACGACGGCAAGGCGCCGCCAATCCGACGTCACAGGAAAATGCAGCAAAGACGCCCCATTCAGCATCAGCTGAAACAGGTTGGACATGATCCCCGAGATCACAAACCCGATCAGGAGCGCGACAACAAATGTGAGGCCAGCATCGACAAACATAAGGATCCTCGGAATTGACTTCTGGCCCACTACGCAGCCCGCATGCCAACCGCCGATTTCCAAGGTGTTGTCCCGATTTGCGACAACAAGGGCGCGTCTCGCCTATTGCGGCGTGC
>JBKJZU010000178.1:0-3001 GCA_046715015.1 Micropepsaceae bacterium | reverse complement strand
GCACGATATCCGCGCCCAGCGCCGCCGCATCGGCGCGCGCCTTGCGCGCTTTCGCCAAGTTTCCCTGCACGTCGCCGACGGTCGGATTGAGTTGCGCGAACGCGATCTTAAGTGAAGACGTCATGCTCTAACGTACACCGCTTCAGGGTGTTGTCACACCGCGGCCTTAACGGCCGCAACCACGCGGTCGATCTGCGCGTCCGTCAAATAGGGATGCATTGGAAGGCTCAACACCCGCGCTGCCAGTTGCTCGCAAACCGGCAGCCCGCCCTTCGGCGCATAGGCGGCGAACGCCTTATGTTGGTGCAGCGCCTTAAAGTAATAGATCGAAGACGGCACGCCCGCTTCTTGCAGCGATTTCATCACGGCATCGCGGTTGCCCACCATAATCGTGAAGAGGCCCCAAGCGCTTTGGCTACCGGCGGGCACGTGCTGCATCTCGACCGCGTTGCCAAGGTCTGCGCGGTAGCGCTCGGCGATCCGCGCGCGCGCTTTCATCTCGTCGCCGAAGATCGTGAGCTTCGACAGCAGCACGGCGCACTGCACGGAATCGAGCCGTCCGTTCACGCCGACACGGATGGATTCCTTCTTCTGCGCGTCTGTGCCGTGCCAGCGGATGGACGACCAGCGTTCGAGCCGGGCCGTGTCGTCGGTCAGCATCGCGCCGCCGTCGCCATAACAGCCCAAGGTCTTGGACGGATAGAAACTCGTCGCCGACATGTCCGTCAGCGCACCGATCATCCGCCCGTTTTGCGCGCCGCCAAAACTCTGCGCAGCGTCCGCCAGCACGAGCATGCCGTGTTTCTTCGCGATCCGGTTGATCGCCACGTAGTCCGCAGGCAGCCCGTAAAGGTCGACCGCCACGATCATGCGCGGTTTCAGCTTACCTTCGCGCAGGACCGCTTCGATCTGCGCCTCAAGATGCGCAACGTCGATATTGCAGGTGTGCGCATCGACATCGACGAAAACCGGCGTCGCTCCGGCAAGCAGCACGGCATTCGCCGTCGCGTTGTAGGTGAAGCCTGGAATGAAGACCGCGTCGTTTGCCTTCACATCCTCGCCCATCAGCGCGATGACGAGCGCGTCTGTGCCGCTCGCGACGGCCAACGCGTGCTTCGCCCCGGAATGCGCCGCCAGCGCCGCTTCGAACTCGCCGACCTCTGGTCCGCCGATGAAGGCGCCGTGGTCGAGTATTTTCTGCCAGCGCTTCTCGATGTCGGCGCGAAGGAGCTTCTTCGGCGTCTCCAAATCGAAAAAGCGGATCGGACCCGCATCCGCCAGCGCGGAGCGGGTTGCGGCATTCGTTGCTTCAGGCATGAGCCAGTCTCTTCTGCGGCAGCCTTGCGGCGTCCAGGATGGTGAGCGCCGTCTCCAACGCCCGGCGTGCCTCACGCGGCGCAATCGAAGCCGGTAAACCCTGACGGACGGAGTGCACGAACTGCGCCACGCCGTGGCCAAGCGGATCGTTCGACGGGCACGGCAATCCTGACCCGGTCGACACGCTGCCCAGCGCCTTCAGCTTGCGCGGGGTCGAGTTCTGCATCTCGCGCGTCAAGAAATCGATGTAAATCTCGCCGTCGGGATAGACGACGCGCATGAAACGCTTGCGCCCCTCGGCCATGCGGCTGGCGAACAACTCCACTTCCATGCCGTCGGCCAACAGCATCGTCGCCGAAACCTCGTCCGAACGCGCGCTAACGAACCGCTCGCTCGCGCGCATCTCGGTGATCGGCGCCGGGTTCAACTGATGCACCAAATCGATGTCGTGGATCATCAGGTCCAGCACGACGCTGACGTCGGTGTTGCGGGGGCTGAACGGTGACGCGCGGTGGCACTCGACCCTGAGCGGCTTCACATTGCCGTCGAAGAGACCCAGGTGCTTCATCACGAAGCGCTCTTGATGCCCCGTGTGCAGCACCGACCCACGCTGCTCGGCAAGCCTCACGAGCGCATCTGCTTCGCGCAAGTTCGCGGCCAGCGGCTTCTCGATGAACACATGCTTTCCGGCGTTCAACGCACCGACGCCGATCTCGCCGTGAAAGCGCGCGGGCGCGGCAATCGTCACGATCTCGACGTGCGGCAGGATTGAACGCCAGCCGGGATACGCGGTCACCATGAAGTCGTTGGCGAGCGTCTGCGCACGCGCAATGTCGGCGTCCGCGATGCCGACCAGCTTCACGCCGGGCAGGCTCGCGTACTTCTGCGCATGCAGCCGCCCGAAGGCGCCCGCGCCGATAACACCGGCTTTGATTTCGCGATTGAGATCGGTAAATAAGCTCACGATAGTTCCGTCGGTAAACGCAACCCACACGTGCGCGGATGATTACCGCTTCGGCCGCCCCACGCCACCGGCAGGCATGCCGCACTGCATCAAGAAATATTGCAAGGCTGTCACGGCAAGACCCCATGCGACCCCAAAGCCAGGCGGACCGCATGGTTGACGAGCGCGGTCGCTAGTAAGCGATGGTGACGCGCCGGTTCAGTGGCTCCCGGACATCGACGCCGGTCACCACGGCGGGTTGTTGCGACCCGACGCCCGAAACATCGATCGCGATGTTGGCTGGGACGCCAGCGCGCCGCAGCTCTGCTGCCACGCCTTCGGCGCGATAACGCGACAGAACTTGTGGTGCCATGTCGGCTGTGTCGGCGTGACCTACAACGACCACCCGGCGCGCGCCCTTCGCAGCGATGTCTTGAGCGGCGAACTTGATCACTTCCCGCGCGGCATCGGTGAGTTGGACCGTGCTCTGCTCGAAGTACACGGCATAGTGCACCTCGGCTGCCCGCGCTGGGCCCACCAAGGAAGCCGCAATCATGGCTGCCAGAACCAGCGCTCGCCGCAAGATCATCCCGTCCCCACGCCGACTATTTCGACCCGTGATTATTTCAGCACCCTTTCGGCCGCGGCGCGAGCGCCATTCTCCGGGACCTAAGACGCTTCGTCCGCCTGACCGTACCAATTCGTGAACAGCACGCGTATGAGCCAAAAGAACAACACGCC